>JACQSP010000074.1 GCA_016205905.1 Candidatus Woesearchaeota archaeon | reverse complement strand
TTTTTTATTTCTTCTTGTATTCCTCTGAATGCTTTTGTGGTTCCAGAACTACTTAAAATAGGATTATATCTTCCTTTTTCTTGTATTTTTCTTTTTTTAACCATCTTAATATAATACTTTATTTTCTTTCTTTTTATATTTTCTGTATTTTTTTAGCTCTTCTTTTAATAATTTATTTTCTTTTTCAAGTGTTATAGAATTGTTTGATATTTTATTTATACTTTTTTCAAAGTTAGCTTTTTGTTTATTCATTAACACTTCATAACCAATATAATAAATAAGTGGCAGGACAATTACTTCTATTGATAGCCACATTATAGCATAGTTAGGCATAATATAAGTTAAGGCTGTAAAAATGATTGCAAAAATAGTTGCATAAATCGCTATCCAATACCTTGTGTACATAAGAATTTGGGAATTTAGTTATTATTAAAAAGGTTATTATTTATAATATTGTTAAAATAGCATTATTTTTTCTAAATATAGTAAGTAACCTAAATGCCTGAATTAGGCGGACATTTTATACACAACAAAATTTATCGTCGAAAAATAATAAAATAGATATATATGTTGTGTATAAAAAGTGGGTTAAATTAAGGTAATCAATATGGATTCTCTTTATCTTAATTTATAAGGCTGTTCTCTTGTAAAGTAAGGTATGTTTTTAAGTGCTTTACTGTGGTTTATAATTTCCCTGCCTTTTTCAATTGCTTTTTTAAGATAATTTTCGACAGCCAAAGTCACATCTACTAATGGTGCGCAATGAGGGCGTGGCATATCTCCAATTCTTGTGACTTTAGGATTAAGCCTAACTTTTCCATAATTTCTTTCACTTTCTGACGAGGAGGTTTCTATATCCCTTCTATTCCCTCTGTAAGCACCTTCACTAAAAATATTCGCTGTCATTGAATCCTGAAGCAATCTATATAAACACATTGCATGATGCAAATGTTTTATTTTTGGCTCATTATTAGGATTAAACAATTCATCTTTAACCCAAGATGCAAGCTGCTCATATTCTCTTACAACGCCTGCAATGCCTCCTTCAATCTCGCTGTCTATCAAAGGCATTGTACTTATTCTCATTCCACCAGTAGACATATCAATAGCAGGATGCCTAAACGATTTACCTTTTGATAAAACATGCATTAGCATTGGACTGACAATCTCAATAGTTCTATTAGTGCTACTAGTTAACAATAGTGTAGACATAAGTATATGATGAATATCATAATCAGCATAAGGCTCTTGTCTTTGCTCTGCATCATATAATCTTAATGGCCAATTTGCTTTCCTGTGACCTTCTTCAATTTTATCTTTTAAATTAAAGCCAGATGTTACAATGGCAACAAGTGTATCTCCTGGCTTATGAGCAGTGAGAAAACCTTCACCATACAATTCTAAATCTACGCCGTAATAAACAATATCTCTGTTTGAAGAAAATAATCTTCCGTTTCTATTCTCTACTGAATTTGGCTCTAATCCTTCTAAAATAGGAGCAAAATGCTCTCTTACTATTGATAAAAGTGCTCGTGCTTCTCTTTGTAGGCTCTCAAATTCATCTCTGCCAATTTGGGTTATCACTCTTTTGCCTTCTTCAGGTAGGTTATCTATTTCACAACTAGCAAGCCCATCTATAACAGATGAGAGATATGTTCTAGAACCAACTTTCTCGCGATATCTTTCTGCCAATTTAGTGTATCTATCTCTTAATTCTCCATCACCAACATTAAAAAAGATATTACCCCTAATAACTTTCTCGATGTTAAACTTAGATTTTATTGTTTGTATATCAGTTATGCCTTCATCAGATATTCCATGCACCATTTTGATTACCTCCCAAATGAAGAGAAGAAATCTTATTTAATTTATATTGTTTTGTGTTATTATTTATAATATTGTTAAAATATCATTATTTTTTCTAAATATGGTAAGTAACCTAAATAATTGTACATTTCGTGTTACTTACTATATTCGTGGACTTTAACAAAAAGTATACAGATATTAAAGTCCACCGCTATATTTAAATACCAGCAGAATAAATTTATTCATGTGAGGTAAAAATGCCAAAATTATTTCAGCCATCAAAACTGCTTTTCGGCACTGCAGGCGTGCCTTTGTCAACGCCAGAAAGAAATATATCTAATGGCATTGCTCACGTCAGAAAGTTAGGGTTAGATGCAATGGAGCTTGAGTTTGTCAGGCAGGTTAATGTTTCTAAAGAAAAAGCGCCGCAAGTAAAAGAAATTGCCGCCAAAAATAATGTTATTCTAACGTGCCACGGCCAATATTTTATCAATCTGAACAGTCTGGAAACTGAGAAAGTTACTGCATCTGTCCAGCGCATTTTAAACGCTGCAAGGATCGCATGGTTGTGTGGGGGATATAGCCTAACTTTTCATGCAGCGTACAACATGGAGATGCCTCCAGAAAAAGTTTATGAAAAAGTTAAGAAAGAAATGCAGGGTATTTTAAGAACATTGAAAAACGAAGGCAATGAAATATGGATAAGGCCAGAAACAACAGGAAAAGGCACTCAATGGGGAACTTTTCAAGAAACAGTAAAACTTTCTGAAGAAATTGAGCAAGTTTTACCATGCATTGACTTTTCGCATGTACATGCGAGAAATGCTGGACCTGAACTAAATGCAGGCAGATATAATAATTACAAAGAATTCTCTGAAATATTAAGTCACGTCGAGAAACATCTTGGAAAAGAGGCACTAAATAACATGCATATTCATGTTTCAGGGATAGAATACGGGCAAAAGGGCGAGAAGAATCATTTAAATCTGCCTGACAGCGACTTGAAATATAAAGAATTGATTAGGGCATTTAAGGATTTCAAAGTTAAAGGAGTTGTTATTTCAGAAAGCCCGAATATCGAGGGAGATGCGCTGCTGATGCAGAGAGAGTATGAGAAGTTGTAGCTGTATTGTTGATGATGAAAATGATTGTTGATGAAGGAAAAGTTGGGGAAACGAAAACAGGAACAGTTGATACAGAAAGAGTATAAAAAATGAAAATAGAAACATCATCCTGACAATTCAATGATTTCTTTAGTATTTAACACTTCCACCAAATCTTGTTCTTTTAGTTTTCTATCATTTGACCATAGTGTACATTTAAACATAAATGAAAGTGCAAGAAAATCAATATCTTTCTCATCTGGGGAAATATCTGTAGCTCTTTTTATATATAAAGAGTATTCTTTTAGAGGTATAACTGCACATAAAAGATATAAATCATCTTTTATAATCTTAAATTCCTTTTTTGTTATTCCTGTTTTGTCTATTATTAATGCAGCATGCTTGTCAATTTCATTTATTGCACGCTCAGATGTTATTAATTTTAGTTTCTTTTTTATCAATATTTCTGGAGTTAAAAAATTCTTCCAAAAGAAAGTAAACAAAATATTTGTGTCTACTACTAAAATAAGTGATTCGTCCATATTATAAAAACCCTTTTTTTCTAAGCTCGTTTAGACGGCCTTTACCTGCTTTTCTAGCAAGCTCTACACTCCAGTCTATCATCTCCTTCTGGGTTTCCAGCTTCTTCAGCATTTCTTCCTTCCATGTGAGCTGTTTGGTCTTTTCAAGAATACATTTTCTAACAAAACCAGACCAATTAACTTCATCAAACCTGTTCATAAGCTCTTTTACATCTTCAGGAACTGAAAGGGTTATGCTTACCATTCATACCACCTTGTGTTTATTGTTGTTATTATAGCAACCAACCTAATAATGAGGTATACTTTTGTTGGTTGCTATATCTTAACAGCCTTTTATTATTAAAACATATTTATGTTTTATTATGTAAAGACGTTTTAATATATAAATGTTATGGATTTTTTAGGTTTAACATGTAAAATTTCTTTGGACTTTCGCAGTTGGATACACTCGCGAGGCAGTTAAAGAGAGATTAGAAAAAATAAGCCAAGGATTAGAAAAATTATTAAATTAAAGAGAATAAATGATTATAAGGTGACTCAAATGGAACAAATAGAATATTCAGATTTTAAAAAATTAGAGATAAAGGTTGGGAAAATCCTGAAAGTAGAAAGGATTCCCAGAACAGAAAAATTATACAAACTGCAAGTAGATGTTGGAAGTGAAAAAACAAGACAGATAATTACAAGTTTGGTTCCGTATTACAAAGAAGAAGAGTTATTAAACCAAATAATTGTCGTACTGGTAAACTTGAAACCAACGAAATTTGCAGGGGAGCTTTCAGAAGGGATGCTGCTCTGTGCTGAAAAAGAAGATGAATCAGAATGTGTTTTATTAACAACAGAAAAAGATATTAGTACAGGAACTCAGATTACATAAGTTGAAATGCAAACTGCACAAACTGGAAAAATAAATATAATAGAGGATACAGAAACATTAATTACACAAAATTACACTTGGTGAAAAAATGAAGATAATTGATTTAACAATGATGATTGATGAACAAACCCCTGTTTTTCCTGGCGATTTAAAACAAGAAATCAAACAAGTTGCTGCAATTGAAAAAGATGGGTGGAATGAGAAAAGAATTAGTTTTAGCTCTCATTTTTCTACACATATTGATGCACCATTTCATATGCTAAAAGAAGGGAAAAAACTTACAGATTATCCATTGGATAGGTTTATTGGCGACGGAGTTGTAATAGATGCTAGAAATAATTCTGAGTTGGGTGTAGATTATGTTAAACAAAATAATCCTGAATTAAGCTTATATAAGATTAAAGAAAATAAATCTAAATCAAGCTTTAATGAGGTTAAACTAAATAATCTTAAATCAAGTTTAGATAATAATAGACAAAATAATCTTAAATTAAGCTTAGACAATGTTAGACAGAATGATATTGTATTCTTTTATACAGGACGCACAAAGAAGGCTGGTTCAGAAGAATTTTTTAAGAAGAATCCTACCATAAGTAAAGGTCTTGCACAGAGATTGATAGATAAAAAAATTAAAATAGTTGGTTTAGATTCTTTTACGCCAGATAATGCGCCGTTTGAAATCCACAAATTATTCTTCAAACATGATATATTAATTGTAGAAAATCTGGTTAATCTTGAAAAATTAATAGGAAAAAGGTTTAAATGCTATATTCTACCATTGAAGATTAAAGATGCAGATGGAGCACCATGTCGAGTAATTGGGGTAATTGATGAATAGTAAAACGTATTCTCTTAAATTAAATTTGTATTGATAGTTATTATTTTGTGTTTACCCTTTAAAATAAAGGGTAAATAGTAGATATACAATTGTTTTAATCAGAGATATACTTTTTTTTAGTTCCAAGGCGCAGCCACACGTCTCATGAAAAACTTTTAGAAGTTTGAAAGTTAGAAAGCTTGACAGCTTGAAAGTGCGCTTTACGCAGATAACTTTCGAGCTTTCAGACTTTCAAGCTTTCAAACAGTTTCGTGTAACGAGGGACTGTGTCCCACAAACTGATTGTGAGCGAATAATATGTAGTGAACGAGAAAAAAGATTAAGAATCTTAATAAACAGAAGCTCAGCTGAACAAATAAGATTATTTATTTATCCCAGCGCTTCTTTCATCTGCCTGTAAAAGCTTTGTCCATTCTGCAAACATGGTGTTCCTAACAATGCTTCTGCGATTGTTTGTCCAATGTCTGCCTCTGAAGTTCTTGTTCCAAGATTTGATAAACACTCATAGGGAACTTGACTATTCATCAGTTTTCCTGAAGCAATCGGATTAAAAACAAGCAAAGGCACATATTCTCTTGTATGGTCTGAGCCGACATAAGTAGGGTCATTTCCATGGTCAGCTGTGATGATTAATAAATCATTCTCTCCTGTTCTTTCTAAAAATATAGGCAGCATTGCATCAACTTCTCTTAATGCTCTGTAAAAACCAACAACATCCCGTCTATGGCCATAACTCTGGTCAAAATGAAGAAGATTAGAAAAGATTAATCCTGTATCGTATCTTTCCATTGCAAGCAAAGTTCTTCCCATCAATTCAATATTTGAATCCTTGCCTTTTTCGTCGACGATACTAAATCCTCTGTTGTCAAAAAGCGAAGCAACCTTTCCTATCCCTATTGTTAGTATTCCTGATTCATGAAGCCTGTCAACAAGTGTTTGTTCAGGCGGCGTAAGAGGAAAATCATGCCTGTTAGATGTTCTTTCCAGATGCTCAGGATCATTGCCAATATAAGGACGTGAGATGATTCTTGCGACACCATATTTTTTTCCCAGTTCTGTGTTGCTGCCTAACATTTCTCTTATTTTCTTGCATATTGCATTTAATAAGTCTGGGTGGAGTATTGCTTCGTTTGCAGCTACCTGCAATACACTGTCTGCAGATGTGTACACAATCAGATTTCCTGTTTCTGCATGAGATTTATGATATAATTTTATAACATCTGTTCCTGAAATAGGAATGTTTGCTTCTTTAACAATGCCTTTTAGATGATAGTCATCTGTCAAACATTTGCAGGTTTCTGGTGTTATTCCCAGCTTTTTAGTTTCTTCCCTATAATCTGCATTAATTATTGCGTCAATAACCTCATCAGGAAAACCATCTGGAAATAATGCTGCGCCTTTAGAAATTATGCCCATCATTTCCCAGTGCAGGAATACAGTGTCTTTTGCTCCAGAAGCTTCAAGTGCTTTGCCATAGAAGCATAAAGGGGTATATCTAGGTTCCACGTTTGCAATACCCTCTGTTTCAATAATCTTGTCGATAATATTGCCCAAGCCCATTTTCTCAAGATTTGGCAGATCAAACCCACCAACTCTTCTTGAAAGATTTTGCAGTGTGGCTGCGCTTTTATCAGAAACTGGTTTTCCCTCAGGTCCTCTCTGAAAATATTTATTAGCGTCTGGCTGTGCGCCAATACCAACGCCGTCAAGAACCATTAAAATAACTCTATTTATGTTCATTTTTTCACCTAGTATGATTTTTTCATTGAATTAATGTTTTCATTTAATTAATGTGTTCATGGAATTAATGTATTCACTGATTCAATGATTAAGTGAGGGAATGTATCTCGCTTTAAAAAGTTTAAGAAAAGAAGGGATTTCTTGAATAAATCAAAAAAAATGCTAGGTTTTGCCTACCAAACCACAGCAAACTATGTGGTACAATTTGAACAAAGTTCAAATGTATAGCAAACGTACGAAATTTTCGTAATAAAATGATACGTTTGTTATATAGAACAAACTAAACTAATTTTATGAGAATTATTTATATTTAGAAACTTTGCCGAATAACTCAACTATCTTATTAACATATTTCTTAGAAGAACTAAAATTCAGCAGAGTTTGCGCTCCTAAGAAAGAATCATAAGCGTCTCTTTGCCATGGCTCAGAAGAGGGAGAACCAATACATGATGAACAACCACCTGTTTGAGCAAAAACATCCCCCAATTTAAAGACCAAAAACTTTGCCATAAACAAATCTCTTTGCTTAACTGCTTTCTGTGCATACTTTGTGACTACATCCCTTACACTTTGATAACCACTAGCACTATCCCACTGATGAATAGCCTGATTGTACATTTCTATGATTGCTGAAGGAGCTTGGTAATGCTCTTTCCAATAATTGTTAGCGTTAGGATTTGTTCTGAGCCCCTCCAAAGCAATCAGACTTCTTCTTCCTAATCCATTTAAATCCTCTAGAAAATCAGAAAAGAGCTTTTCTGGCACTCCTATTCTGAATTGAGTTTCTCCATCATAACCAAAAAATCTCTCCAAGAGTGCTCTTCTAGCATAAAGTCGAGAATAAGGATTTTTCATTTCTTTTATTTTCACTCTTAGCTCATCTTCTAATACTTTGCCTTCAAAATAAGAATACACTGTTGAATATTCACTTAAAGCTTTTTCTTTATCCTTTCTCGCCCAAAGTATTGAATCTACTACAAGACCAAGGCCTACACGAATGGATATAGTCGAAGCCAAATCTGGAAAATGTTTTTTAAATTCTGAAATGTAATCACTTATGTGAACATCTTCTTTATTGTTTCCTTTCATTTTTGAAAACTTTTCCAAGAATTTTAATGGCGGATTTTCCGGTTTTTGCAGTAATACTATCCCCGCAGATTTTAGAGCTTCAGAAGAATACCATTCCCCAAGCAGCTTTTCCAAACAGGAGATTTCTTCATTTGGGAATATAAGTGGTGGATTTAATCCGAGAAAAGAGCGCTCTTCTTCCGCTACATCTTCGCAATTTAAAGAAGGAAAAGTGTTACTAAACAGAACTCTTCTAAAATATTGTTCACCATTATTACCCTGATTAAAGTTATCTAATGCCTCGGAAAGCTCCTTCACCAATCTGGCTAAAAAATTGTTTTCACTTGGTTTTACATGAATTGTTTTCTCTTCGATATTTTTCATATCTAATTCTGAATCATCACTTGTTCTTTCTACTCTTCCATTTAACTTTGCAAAAAAATATTTCTCTGCTGCATCTGCTTCTTTTTGAGAGGAGTACTCTTTAAATCCAAAATGATAAACAATATCTTCTTTGTCAAAATTTAATCCACGCAAGTGAGTATGAACTGCTCGCAACACTCGACCAAGCCCTGTTTCTGATAACCCATCAATTTCACCGCAATCATCCACTTCATCGGCTCCAACCTGTTTAATAACTGAACTTAGCTTTAATTTGTGGAAATTTATGTTTTCATAAGGAAACCCCAGAAAAAGTGTAGTAAAGCCTTCCACTATCTCTTTGGGAGAAACATGATTCTCGCAAGGTCCTTTCCCTGAGTGATATAAACTCTTCACTTCTTGGATAGTTTTGGTTTTCATTTTTTGATATTGATAATGAAGATGGCCTATTTATTAATTTATTAAATGTGATAGTTAAAAATACAAGTTGAATAAGATTATAAATGGTTAATATTAACTAACTGAACTTTTGCAGTTTTTAAAATTTAAACATGATTAATGCTTTATTGTAAATTTAATTAAAATTTTCTCATTTAAATTTATAATCTTGCAGATTAAATACGAATTAATAGGAAATTTTTCATTTAATCTGCAATAATTGTGTTGCTTAACTTAGCTATTTGCGAATAATCGCAAAAGTTGAGTAACTAATATTATTTACATATCTCTTTAGTTGCACTAGCCCCAATTCTGAAAATATCTTGATAATTCTCTCTGAGCTTATATTCGCTGGTTTTTTCGTCTTTTATTAAACACCCAGCTGCAACCATCATTTTTAGCGCTGTTTCTCTGTCTTTTATGCCGCCTGCTGCTTTTATGCCAACAACATATTTATAATTATCATCTTGGTTGGAATTATCATCTTGGTTGCTTGTGTCTCCAGGTCTTGTTACTTTTGTTACTTCGTCAATCGCCTGCCTCATTAAATAAACATCTTCTATTGTTGCACCAACAGCAGTATCAACCATTCCTTTGCCATAATCTTTTTTAGGGACTGGGCTTTTTGCTGGCGTGCCAAAACCTGTTGATGTCTTGACAAATACTTTTAATCCTGAATGGTTTCTAGTGTGTAAATAATGTTTAGCTAATTTTGCCACTGTTTGTGTTGCATAAACAATTTCCTCAGAAGTTAAATAGCAGTTTTCTAATATCACTTTTAATACAATATCCTTTTTTTTATTGTTTGAGGTATATTCCCAGAGATGAAACATTACCCTCTCAATATCTTCTTTAAATCTTTTAGTGTCTTTATCTTTCAAGTACCCTACATTAATAACCATATCAACTTCATCTGCTCTTATTTTGACTGCATCAACCGCAGAATGAGCTTTTACATAGCTTGTTGCAGCGCCGAGAGGGAATCCAATCACGCAGCAAGCCTTTACTTGTGAATTTAAGTCATCTAAGATATTTGCTGCATCAGTAATCCTTCCTTCATTGACACAAACAGATGCTGTTCCTAATTCATGCGCCTCTTTTGCAAGCTTTTCTATGTCTTTTCTTGCTGCAAACGCGCTTAATTGTGTATGGTCAACCAAGCCGGCAAGCATTTTTCCAGTAGCTAATTTATCAATTGCAGAAAATTGTTCTGGTGTAACTATTGTGTTTGCATTTATGTTTCCTGCTGCAATCTCTCCAGAAATCCTCCTTGCTTCTGTGCCGATTATTAGTGTGTCTAATCCTGCTAATTCTGCCATAGCTCTCAAGAGCTTTGTGAGCCATGTATATACTTTTTTCATGTATAATGTATATTTGTACATTTTCATGTATTTTGGTAAAGTTTATAAATCTAATATTATTTCTAATGTTTTTTGGTGTGTGTTTAGATGGCATAGTTATATTTATTAATATTTGGGTGGAGGGTTACTATTATATAAGTTTGTAAGGCTTGTAGCTTGTAAGAACATGGTAAAAGGTAAGAGGAGTTAATTGTAAGAGGTAAAAGGTATGAGGTAAGAGGTACGATGATAACATCGTAGTTGTTCCCTCTTACCTACTACCTCTTACTTTTAACCATTTAATCCTCTTACTTGTTTTACAAGCCTTGTTAAAGGTGAAAACATGAAACGAAAACTAGTTCAGCATGGAAATACTTCTCTTACAGTTTCACTGCCAAAGAAATGGACAGATAAGTTTAACCTGAAAAAGGGCGATGAAATTGAGATTGTTGAAAAAGATGACAAACTATTTTTGTATCTGCAAGCAGGAAATATCAGCGAGAAGCCATTTAAAAAAGGTGTTCTTGATGTTTCCAAAACCGGTGTTTTAACGAGAAGGAGCTTTGATGCAATGTATAAAGCTGGATATGATGAGATTGAAATTATTTATACTCATCCTGAACAGCTAAAAGATGTGAAAACTGCGATAGATAATGAAGCGATGGCTTTTGAAATCCTAAAACAGGAAAAAAACAAATGTATTGTCAGAAGCATTTCAGAGGCCGATCCAACAGAGTTTGATTCTTTACTGAGAAGAACTTTGCTGCTGTTGAAAGTAATGGGTGAAGATTTACTGACTGCCTTGAAAAACAATGATTACAATACAATTTCTACAATAAAAGACCTTGAAAAGACAAATAACAAATTTACTCATTTTTGCAGGCGTGCTTTGGCAAAAAATGGATATAAAGAGTATAATAAAACTGTTTTCATGTACACTATTGTCGAGCAGCTGGAAAAATGCGCAGATGAGCTTAAATTTTTGTGCGATTTTTTGACGAGTGAAAATAGTAAAAAGTGGGAAGAGAATAAAAAACAGGGAGAAAACAAAAAAGTAAAAATAAGTTTTGATACATTTCTTCTTTTTGAGGATGTGAATAAAAGCATTGCAATGTTTAATGACTTATTCTTTAATTTTAGCATAGACAAGGCAAAAGAATTCGGCGCACAAAGAAAAAAAGTTATGAAAGATGGGTTTGAGCTCTTAAAGAAAAAGAAAGACAATGAAAAGGTTGTTGTGCATTATTTAATTAACATAGAAAGCATGATATTTGATATGTTCGGGCCGTATATGGCGCTGGTGCTGTAGTGATAATTCTTTTAGGTTATATTATCTTATTAAGATTTGTTTAGAATATTCCATGTTTCTTAATTTTTTTTCGCTCCCAACTCGTTTGTTGGACGCAGTCCACCGTTCCATGAAACTGTTTGAAAGCTTGAAAGTCTGAAAGCTTGAAAGTGCGCCATATGAGTCGTATTTTCAAGCTGTCAAGCTTTCTAACTTTCAAACGTTTTTTATAAGACGGGTGGCTGCGCCTTGGAACGAAACTAGAACTGTTTTTATATTATCTTTTTTGTGTTAATAAAGCAACGACTGCCCCTAAAATAAAATATATTACAAGTAATAAACCTGCAAGGATTGCAAAGCCTGCAATCTCTACTTTTTCTGAGCAAGATTCGTCGGGAGCCATTATTTTCTCCACGCAACATCCTGCTGTTCCTTCCATAATCCATGGAGTGTCACAACCTGCCATATCTTTATTGAGAAGAGCCCAATTACCCCAATTAACACATTCTGGGTTTGTTGCCTTGCAAAACATGGTTGTAACTGACGTACCTTCTATAATAAAGTGTGAAAAAAGAGGAAATGAATGTCCAGTTATTGTCGGAGGCATTAACAGCCATTGAGGAGTTGAGCCATCAGTTGAATCGCTGTAGTAAACCGTATCAATTAGTGGAAAGTACACAAATATATAGAATAAAAATAATAATAAACAAATAGCGACTCCTATTGCTCCGCCGATTAATATTCTTTTTTTAGATTGAACGAAGGTTTTTATGTTTCTCTTTTTTGTCTTCATATGTTTGTTATATTATTATTAGATATAAATATGTTTCTGTTTTTTAAGCTTCATCGCTTCATTCAAATATGGTTTATACTTGCTTACTCGCTAAACCCAAGAGTTGACTCTAAATTGTGAGTTGAACCAGAACTTGTTCCTGAACTTCCTAAATTGCTGATATTACTTTCAGAAACAATTCCTTGAGAATAACCACAAGAACCTTCTCTCATTATGATTTCTCCTTCTATGCTTCTTCCCATTGTGCTCTCTCCCTCTGTGCTTTCTCTTATTATGCTTCCTCTCTTTGTACTTTCCCTTTCTGTTTTCTTATGTTCAATACGCTCAAAATAAGTTGCGCACATTTTCTGAACTGTTTTGATAATATAAACTAAATCTTCCTTATCAACATTATACTCCTGCCCCAATACCTCTTTAAATTTTTGTATATAACTCATACTTTTTCTAATATGGTGCTCAACATCTGCTGTTCTTTCCTCAGGCGCTCTTCCTGATTCAACTGCCCTTAATATGTTGCCTGCAAGCAAAAGGTTTCTATGCATGCTTGCCGAAATAAATCCTCGTTTGTATTCGCATCTTTTGTCTGTTACATCTCCAAATTCATGCTCGCCTAAATTCATTGCCAACATGCACTCATCCAACATCTGCTCTTCTCCTTTATCTGTTAATCCTAAACCATAAGTATGGATAAGTATTGAGTCGTCAAGCTGTGAGGCATCATAGGTGAGATTATTAAAATCAAATACAATCACTCTGTTGTTCCAACTGTTTGCTTCTTGCTCGTCTGCTTTTCCACTGCTGCCTTTAGTGCCATTTTTAGTGCCATTATTATCAATTGTAAAATTTTCACTATCATCAACGGCAAAATTTGCGCCGTAACTGTCTTTTAGCCAAGATCTGTATTTTTCAGGGATTGCATTAAGCGCTTTTCCGATTGTTCTCATATAAGCAGCTCTGAATAATTCGTTGTCAAACCCAAATGCGCGCATTACCCTGAATGCATGATATTGCTCATTAATTTCACGCTCAGAATATCTTCCTTTAAAATAATCTAACACTTTTTTAATCCTTCTTTCTTCAAGATAAGCTTTGTCGTCATAGCTCAATATTGAGGATAACAGCTGATTTATCTTAACCTTTTGAGAAATAGCATCTGCTAAATAGTGTATATACTTTTTTAGTTCAATGTTTGGAGTTACATCTGGTGTTTGGTTTGGAGTTAGGTTTGGATTTTGGTTGAGATGGGGATTTGGATTTAGGTTTAGATGAGGATTAGGATTTAGTTGGGAATTTATGTTTGGGTTTAGATTTGGATTTTGCGCAAGTTCCCTAATATATCTCTGCGCGTATTCTACAAGCGTCTGCCCAGAATATTCGACGACAATCTCCCTGCCATTAACAGCCAATGGTTTGGCAACATTGAAAAGGTTTACACTTCTAAGCTCATTATAGATTTTATATTCAATTCTAGTGATTCTCTCATCATCGTTTGTTTTTGTGACAATAACTCTTCGCCCTTTTTTAGATTCACCGTCGTGATTTACAGTAATAGAATGTTTTGCAACTCCAATTGAGCCAAATCCTGCGAGAGACTGAGTGTGAAATGTAATTTTTGTCTCTCTTCCTTTGTCGTCAACAAAAGTTAATCCAATTGTGCCGTCATTTTTATCATCTGCACGCACTTCCTGCAGGTTTCTTGAATAAACCTCTCTTAAAAATTCCTGATTGCCTTTTTTTGGGTTGATTTTTCTGTAAATCATGTGCGCAGATGCATATTCTTTCTTCTCGATAAATGCAACTGCCTCTTCCTTAAGCTTGGAAAGTATTTTAGCAATGCCTCCAACAACGCCTCCTTCTACTGCTTCCTTTTCTTCCTCTGCCATCTCATCTATGCATAAGGCATCTTCATTATCCCTCAAAACAGATATATTGGAAAAATTCGGCCAGAAATCCCTCAGCCAAGGGAATAATTCCTGGTTTCTTGACAAAAGATACTTTCCCCCTGCAATGAGAATGTTCTCGTCATAAAACCTGCTTGCATATTCCATTATTTTTTCAAATATATCCTCCTCTATCTCTTCTTCTGCTTTTGTTTTCTCGTCTAAATATTTACAGAATTGTTTTTTTGAGTTATACTTCATATTTATTATCTCTTCTGAGAAAACTGTTTCATCGTCTATTCTTTCTGAAAACCACTCCCGCATCATTGTCTTATGCCCACCAACAAAACCTCTTAAGAGTGTGCAGCTTCTAACAAGATTCAATATCTTTGTTTTGCCAAGAGGTTTTTTTGTTGGACCAGCCAGATCATCAATCATCTTTGCAGTTAAGCCAAAATAATCCGCTTTCTCGCCTATAGCTGCAAAATGTCTTCTTGCAGAAATAATATCATACCTTTCTAGATGCGCTTGTGCATATCTTCTTTGATTTTCATGATAATAAACATAATCACCGAGAAATGCACCGCCCCAAATAGGATATATTCTCCATGCGTCGTCATTAGCATCATCATTAGTATCATTATTATCATTATGTTTATTTTTTACTTCGAGTTTACTTCTTTCTTCTGTTCTATCAATTGCACTTTTAAACCCATTTGAACTTGCAGCATCTCTTTCAGAAATTGGCTTAAACAAATCAATAAATCTTTGCTGCCAATAAGTTAATTGCTCACTTGTTAATCTTCTTTTTGGCGAAGTGATGCTAAATAAAATGCTAAGAGGTGACTCTTTAGAATCAACTTGTTTAGTTGGCTCATTTGGAAGATAAAAATATCTGCCTAAAATGTTAGATGCATACATCTCTGCCATTAACAATTTAGTTGGATGAAGATCTGCTTGCTTAGCTATTGCCCCGAGAACACAATAATCTAGCTCAGGATCACCTAATACCCCTAATAATGGTGATAAGACAAACAAGTAGTCAAAATTATCTAACTCAATTGTTCCTTTTTCAAAAACAGAAGGCAGTTTTTTTAAGACGTGATCTTTGATAATATCCTCAATTAGCACTTTTCTTATTCTTTCTACAAGAGCATCCTTTTCCTCACTATTATAGTGAGAGCTGCCATCTGTTCTCTCTTGGGTATTGCTGCCTATTTTATCAGTTTTCAGGAGTTCATGAATTTTATTTACTTCTTTCAATGCATTCCACGAGAACAAAAGTGTTTTTACTAAATCCAAATCTTTGCCATCCCACACATCTGCCTCAAATAAGTTTCTGGCTGCACCTTGGTATAACTTGCTCCATTCATGCCTTTCAATAATTCTATTCTGCTGAAAAATATCCAAATAAACACTAACCATTTCCTTTAAAGCTTCTCTATCGTTGGTAAGATAACAAAAGTAAATGTAAGGATAAACATAATGTGTAAAGATTAAAGGAGACATTGTAACTTTTCTGCAGAATTCTTTGTATTCCATAACCAACTGTCTTTTCTTGAGTTCATATCTTTCTTCCATCCTATTGTCAGGAGTCATGTATAAAAGGAAATCTACACCTAATTGCAGATCATGAAAGAAATCAATCACTTTGTCGTCAGTAGATATTCTCTCTGTGTCTATTGCAGTGCCGTATCTCATGCTGGGCCATAATTCCATTTCATTTAACCGCCTGTCTAATTTCTTCTTTTGTCTTTTTAATGCTTCCTCTGCGCCTTCTACTAAGATACCATTAATGATTTTTTGGGGGATTTTTGAGAAAAGGGATTCATCATCTGCCCAAAAACCATACCCAAAACGTCTTCTTTTAAATTCTGTTAAATAATCTATACCAACATGATAGCAGAAATCTCTATCAATATTTTCATCGAGGCTTTTTCCATGACTTATCAAATGATATATTCCAAGTATTCCATTAATTATTTCAGGTATTCCATAAGTTATCTCTGGTGATGTGAACAGCTCTCCAATACTTCTGTGTTTTACTTTTTCATAAAAATATTCTAAAACCTCAAATGGAAGATGTGTTATTCTCTGGAATTCCTTTATCTCTGCGATGCTTTCCTCTTTTGTAACTGCCAGCGCCAATCTTGCCTGAAAAACCTGCAGGAATTTTGCCACTTCATGCTCTTTGTCTGAAAACAAATTGTAAAAACCAGTTCTTTCATCAAATACAGCTTCGCCATTAGCCATATTGAAGGTCATTGTATGATTAGGGTCTATTGTTTTTTTAGCAGATTTAACTAATGCCCCTTCCTCATTAAGTGAACATTCAAATGTAGTATCAGGAAACAGGAAAGAAACCAATTTTTTGCCTGCATTCGCAACACTTCTTTCACTTTCTTGGTAATCATTGGAAATCATATAAGCGCATTCGCTCATTGTTTTGCTGGAAAAGCCGCTGGTTGGCAAAACATGATTCTCTAATCTAGCATCATCTGGAATCATGTGCCACAATCTTTCCAAGACTACAGAATCTATGCTAGGTGATGTGCTGGAAGATGTATTGGGTGCTGTGTTAGGCGTTACGCTAGGTGTTATATTAGGAGTTATAATAGAAGTTATGCTAGACGCTGTTGTCTGGTTCTGAAATCTTAGGTCTGGTTTCTGCGATTTAACCACTGTATTATACCCCCTACATAACAGGAAAGAAACGAGGTTTTATTTATAAAGGTTATAGCTAATTATTCTAATATATCAGTTGTCAGGTTTTAGTGGTCAGTTGTCAGAGGAAAACGTATTTACTCGTTTGTCGTTAGTCGTAGGTCGTAAGTCGTTTAACGGACGACAGACGACGAACGACATACGACAAACCCGCTTCTGACAACTGACACCTGACAACTGAAACCTGATATGTCCACTGGCTTAAAACAGCTATAACCTCAAAAAACAAAGCCATTATCAATTTTAACACTTCTCACTGGACAAGTCGACGTAAGGTTTATATAGATAGCAAGTTTTACAGTTAATCTATGGAAACTAATAATATTCATAATGCGTTGGTTGTTTTTGAAGGGAAACAGATTAGAAGGACTTGGCACAATAATGGATGGTGGTTTTCTGTAGTTGATATTGTGGGTGTTTTGACAGAACAAATTGATTTTCAAATGGCAAGAAAGTATTGGAATAAGCTTAGCCAACGGTTAAGAGAAGAAGGAAGCGAAGTGGTGACAAATTGTCACCAGTTGAAATTACCTGCAGAAGATGGAAAATTAAGAGAGACTGACTGTGCTAATACTGAAGCATTGTTTCGTATTATTCAGTCAATTCCTTCCAAGAAAGCAGAACCTTTCAAACTTTGGCTAGCTCAAGTTGGTTATGAAAGAGTGCAAGAAATAGAAAATCCTGAACTTGCCCAAAAACGCATGAAGGAAATTTACAAAGCAAAAGGATATTCTGATGATTGGGTTGAGAAAAGAGTTAGAGGAATAGCAATAAGGGATGAGCTAACTGATGAATGGAAGAAAAGAGATGTAAAAACTGAAAAAGAATATGCAATTCTCACAGCAGAGATATCCAAAGCTACTTTTGGAATGACTCCCAGCGAATATAAAGACTTCAAAGGCTTAAACAAAGAAAATTTAAGATATCATATGAACGATTTGGAGCTTATTTTTACAATGCTTGGTGAAGCATCTACAACTAAGATTGCCAAAGGCAGGAATACTCTTGGTTTTATTGAAAATAAAAAAAATGCCGACAATCTGCAACCTAAAGGTTGCAGTATTTATTGTCGGCATTTTTAAACTTGGAAAAGACTTCATCTGTGACCTAAAGGTCACAGTATTCGCTTTTCCAAATAAAGATGCAGCAAAAAAAGGAGGAAGAATAGCAGGAGATGCCAGAGAAAATCTTGAATTAGCATCAGGAGAAAAAGTAATTGTGTCTGATAACTATTTAGCAGAGCCAGAAAAAGAAAAGAGAAAAAAGCTTACAACTCAAGAGATTGGTAAAAAATTAGGGAATTCTTAACAGTGGATAAAGCCCAAAAAATATAAAAACATATAAATCCTTGATTTATCCACAGAATAATGCGCAAAACAATGAAATCTAAAGCATCTGAAAAACCCTCAACTAAAAAACAAAAGCTAAACAAAGATTCAAAACCATATGAATATCTTCAGCATACTGCTGACTGCAAGTTTAAGGCTTATGGAAAGACAATCGAAGAAATGTTTTCCAACGCTGCACTGGCGATGTTCAATATAATTGTGGATACAACTACTATCAGCCCGCTGGTGATTAAAGAAATAAATGTTTGCGGAGATGATGAATACCAGCTTTTGTATAATTTTCTTGAGCAGTTGCTTTTCCTTATTGATACTGAATCATTTTTACTGCACAGTATAATTGAATTAACTATTGAAGGCAAGGTTCTCCACGCCAAAGTATACGGCGACTGCAAGATAGAAAACTATGAAACACATGGAGATATCAAGGCAGTTACGTATAATGAGATGGAAGTAACAGATGAATATGTTCAGGTTGTTATGGACTTGTAAATGATTAGTTATAACTTATTAATAGGAGGTATTTGTTTAGATTATTAATCTCTTTTTTCCGCTCATAATCCAGTTTACCGCTCTCCACTCGTTTGTGGAACGCAGTCCACCGTCACATGAAATTGTTTGAAAGCTTGAAAGTCTGAAAGCTCGAAAGTGCGCTATATGAGCCACACTTTCAAGCTGTCAAGCTTTCTAACTTTCAAACTTCTAAAAGTTTTTCATGAGACGGGTGGCTTCGCCCAGGAACTAAAAAAATACAAAATGGTGATACAATGGCAGAGATGAAAAAAGAAGTGTTTACTGAAGATGAAAAAACAGTATTAAAAAAACATGTTACAGATATTAACGAAGATATTTATTGCATAAAGAACCTTCCCGAAGAGGTTGTTGCTGTTCTTTTTGCCTACGTGAGCAGGAGCCCGAATTCTTTCAAGCGAAATTTATTGATTCTTTTGGGCAGCGGTGATTTAAATTTAGGAAAGAGCAATGAAGATGCTAATAGTGCCAGCAGTGCAGAGGTATCAGGCATTGACGCAGAAGATTTAGTAAAAGCAAAGGAAAAGGCAAAGAAATTTCATGAAAAATGGGTTGTTGGGTATGGCCACGGGAGTGTTGCAGAGCACGCAAGCATAAAATTTGCAATTGACAAGTTATCTATTGTTGCAACAAAAATTCTCGAGGACAATCGCTTGGGAAGTTATACTGAAAAGTCTACAAGATACCAGATATTTGACAAAAATGTTTTTTACTGGGACGAAAAATTAATGAGCTGTGAATATGCAGAAGAGGTAAAACAGGTTGTCTCTGAATTGTTTGATGTATACGAGAGATTTCAGCCGATAGTCAGAGAGTATGTCAAGAAAAGAAACCCGCGAAAAGAAGGAGTTAATGAAAGAGCGTATGACAACTCAATTTACGCAAAGGTCTGCGACATAGTAAGATATCTTTTACCTGCGGGAACACTGACGTCAATGGGCTTTACCTTTAATGCAAGGACAGCTGAGCATGCAATATCAAAATTGCTGTCACATCCGTTAAAAGAAGCGCAGGATATTGGCAAAAGAATGCTCGATGAAGGAAGCAAGATCTGCCCTACTCTGCTGATGTTTGCCGGCTATAATAAATTCTACGCAGAAACAAATAATGAAATGGCGAAGATTGCAAATGTTATCGCAAGCAAAAAGCTTCAACAAACACTTGTCAATGAAAAAAAGAATGGTGAAACTGAGTCTCACGTCAAAACCTTATTTTTTGATGAAAATGCTGACGACAAGATAATATCTGCAATCCTGTATGAATTCAGCCCAGTTGACAGCCATTATGATTATTCAATGGTTTTTGAAAAAGTTAAAACATTATCATTTGCAGAAAAAGAAAAAATACTTGACGAGTACTTAAAGAGAAGGGGCCCTTTCGACAGGCCAATGAGAGCATTGGAGCATGCGTATTTCACAATGGAGGTTGTCTGCGATTTTGGTGCGTTTAGAGACATACAAAGGCACAGGATGAACACACAAACAACACCATTATTTTCTACTCATCTTGGCTATGAAATACCTGAAGAGATTGTTGAATTAGGTGAAAATGATAAAAGCATTATTGAGAGCTATGTTTCTGTCATGGAAAAAGTTAAAGCACTGTATGAAAACCTATCAAAAAAGTATCCCTATGAATCGCAGTATATTATACCGCTTGCATTCAGAAAGCAGGTTTTGTTCACGTGGAATATAAGGGAGCTGGAGCATTTCATAAGGCTGAGAAGCTCTGTTCAGGGGCATATCTCTTACAGAAAAATTGCCCAAAAATGCTGGGAAGAAGTTAACAAGAAGTATCCTTTGTTCGCAAAGTACATTGCCCTAAGCATGGATGAGGAATATCTTGGCAGATTAAGGGCAGAGATAGAAACACAAAAACTGATACAGAAAGCAAAAGAGAAGTATGGAGATAATTAAGGGCAAAGATAAAGAAGAAGGAATGAGTGCAGAAAGCAAAGGAGAAATAGGGTTAACATAAATAATAACTTTCGAGTCGCTTAAAAGTTGAGGTATTAAAATTTACTGAATGAAATCATTATAATATGAACAATATATAGATATATGCTCAATCTAAAATACCAGTAATCTATAATTAAGGCGACTCGAATAATAATAAGAATAATAGAGCCATATACCTTATTATTCATCATCTCCTACAAACACAACTTTATCACTTATTATGTTATATAATGTGTTCTTAAAACTAGCTAAGTATCTTTCAATTTCTTCTTTTAGAACATATGTTCTCCAAAATAATGTCCCTGTGATAACTTTTCTTTGGTGAGTTGTTCTGCTCATATAATCATCAATAGAGTTTGTTGCACGCTTTTTTATTTCATTTATAGCTGTAGAAGTAGAACCTTCTCTCACTCCACCTTTAATCTTGCCAAGTGCTTTACTTACATACTGATTAACAGAAATTGATACGCGTTTAATCATGCCAAATGCTCTACTCACATACTGATCAATAGAACTTGATATGTGTTTTTTCATTTCATATCCTGTTGCAGGTTCTTCTCTCAATTGATCTTTAATATAATCGAAGTCTTGTGAAAGTTGTTTGTATAATTCTACACTTGCAGTTACCACTTCCTTTCTCAATCCTTCTTTAATTTCATCTAATTCACGTGAAAATTGTTCATATAAATCTACATTTACAAGTGCTGCATTTTCTAATTCAGATTTTAATTCTGATTTTATGCATATCATTTCAAGATTGATTAGATGGTCAAGCAATGTTTTAATATGGATGGGAGGTATGGTTTGAGTTTTATATTCTGGTGTTGGATGTTTAGCATTAATTGATTCATATTCTACTCTCGCTTGATTGTATTTTTCTTCGGCTTGCTCTAATGTAAATGGGCCATACTTATTACTTGTTGTTTGTTCTATCATTTTTGTAAACCCTTTAGACTCTTAAACGATTAGTGTATAATTTGTGTGTAATTTAAGTATAATTTATACAAGAATTATTATTTGAATATAAATGTTTTGATTGATTGTAAATGAAGCGATGAGAATTCTTTAATATATGTGTTTTTTATGTCTACCAGTCAACTTTAGCGAAATCTTGGCAGAGAAAATGATAAAAATGATTGAGAACAGAAGCACAGTTAGACTTGTATAGAAAACCTAAACTAAATCTTCATGAGACGGGTGGCTTCGCCCTGGAACTGAAAAAATACGAAAAAAGAAAAAAATTATTAATAAAAAAAATCAAGAAAATAATTAATAATTCACTTGCTCTTTATTTTTAATAAATCATGTATCCAGCACCAGCCAAAGAAGCTCTCAATGAGTGCTATCCAACCAACAATCAGCATTAGCCAAGATCCCCATTCTCCAAATATCGGCGATAATGGTGCCCATGGCCCAAGCCACCAAAAGGCTAATGCAAACCTTAATACTCTGTCCAAGGTTCCTAAATTTTGTTTCATTTTTTACACCTCTTTTTAAGATATAAAGTTATAATTAACAAAAGGAGTGATTGTATTTATATACTTTGTTGTTAAGAACACAAATTATATAAATAATCTACGTATATTTTTTCATGTATAATTGAATAACCATTAGCGAAATTATATATTTATAGAAAGGTGCAACAATGGATGTAAAAGAAATTAAAGAAATTCAGCCAAATATCTGGCAATTGCCAAAAACAGACAAGATGAAAGTTCCTGGTATCATTTATGCCTCACCGCAATTAATGAAAACGATAAAACAAGACAGCACTTTGCAGCAGGTAAGAAATGTTGCATGTCTTCCTGGAATATTAAAAGCATCCTATGCAATGCCTGATGCTCATCAAGGTTACGGGTTTCCTATTGGTGGTGTTGCTGCGTTTGATCTCGACGAGGGAATTATATCGCCGGGTGGTGTAGGATATGATATCTGCTGCAGCGTCCGTCTTTTGTCCACGACAATTCCTGTCAAAGATTTTATCGAGCACAGAGAGCAAATAGTTAATGAGCTTTTCAAGAATGTTCCTAGCGGTGTCGGCTCAAAAGGTAGAATAGGCAAAGTCACAAAAGAGATGCTGCAGGAGATTCTTGCAGAGGGCGCGCAATGGGCAGTTAAGCAGGGTTACGGCAAGAAAGAAGACTGGGAAAAGACAGAGGACAGCGGAAATCTTAAAGGCGATCCTCATTGTGTCAGCGAGATGGCATATAAAAGAGGCATGCCGCAGCTTGGAAGTTTAGGCTCTGGAAATCATTTCTTGGAGGCGCAGCAGATTGAGCAGATTTTCGACGACAGAACTGCAAAAGTTTTTGGTATTGATAATACAGGCCACATAACAATAATGGTTCACTGCGGCTCCCGAGGATTAGGGCATCAGGTTGCCAGCGATTATATTAAAGAAATGGAGCAGAAGTATGGCCATGCAAATCTGCCTGACAGGGAATTAATTAACGCGCCCATTCAATCAGAGCTTGGCCAGAAATATCTCAGAGCTATGAATGCTGCTGCTAATTTTGCTTTTGCAAACAAGCAGATGATTACTCATTGGGTAAGAGAAAGCATAGAAAAAGTTTTGGGAAATGCAGAAGTAAATGTAGTTTATGATGTGTGCCATAATATTGCGAAAATTGAAGAGCATTATGTAAACGATGAAAACAGCGACGAAGGAGATGAAGGAAGTGAATCTAATCATTATAAAGAAAAACGAAAAGTCTGTGTGCATAGAAAAGGCGCAACAAGGTCTTTTGGCCCTGGAAGAAAAGAACTGCCGTCTTGCTACCAAAAGACAGGCCAGCCAGTTTTAATCCCTGGCTCAATGGGCACTGCAAGCTATGTTCTTGCCGGAACAGAAAAGGCAGGAAAGGTTTCATTTGGCAGCACAGCACACGGCGCCGGAAGAGTTATGTCCAGAAACGAAGCAATAAGCAGGTTCAGAGGGCAAAAAATACAGCAGGAGCTTCTCCAGAAGAATATTTTCCTGAAGGGCGCTTCATGGGAAGGCATTGCAGAAGAATCTCCAGAAGCTTATAAAGATATAAATGAAGTCGTGAAAGTGAGCCATGAAGTAGGAATTGGCAATCTTGTTGTGAAACTAAAGCCGTTGGGTGTAATCAAGGGTTAATTTATACTAATTTAATATTTAATTCAATTTTTAATTAATATTTTTAGCCAAATATCACCCTGCAAAAATTATTAAAAAACAGAATCTAACAAAATGGCCGAATACAAAATCATAAAAATTATTAAGGAAACAAAAGATACAAAAACATTCAGGCTAAAGCCTGTTAAAGGAAAGGTTTTTGATTTCAAACCAGGTCATTTTGTCGTCTTAAGCGCAGAATTAATGGTTAATGGCAGCCCGCAGCATATAAAAAGGGCTTATTCTATTTCTTCCACGCCAAACAATAGATCAGACAATGAATATCTAGATTTAACTATCAAAGAATTACCTAATGGCTTGATGTCAAAACATGTCATGACACTGAAAGTGGGCAATACAATGGGCATTGCAGGACCTTATGGTAATTTTGTTTATGAAGATACAATGAAAGATGTTGTGTTTATATCTGGCGGTTATGCGCAGATGCCTTTTCATTCCATGATTAATTATATTTTCGAGAATAAACTCGACGTTAAGCCTGGTGTAAAGATAACAAAAATAATCAGCGCAAGAACTCCAGAAGATGTTGTGTTCAAAGATAAGTTTATAGAGCTGACGAAAACTCACAAAAATTTCAGGTTTTTTATAACATATACACGGGTTGACAAAAATCCAGAGTTTGGGCTTATTGGACGGCTTAATGCTGAAAAATTAAAAAAGATATTAAAAGATGTAAAGAAAAAAAATTATTTTGCCTGCGGCTCGTCTGATTTTCTAGATGCCATCAAAAAGATAATTATTGAGTTGGGCGTCGATGCAAAAAAAATAAAAACACAGGGATATTAAAATAAGGATTGTGGCTTGTAGAATTTGTAAGGAGGTTGATACCATGAAAGCATTATTTATTATTGCTCCTAAAGAGTTTAGGGACGAAGAATATTTTGAGCCAAAAGAAATTTTAGAAAAAGCAGGCATTGAAGTAGAGACAGCCAGCACAACAACAAAAGAATGCATTGGCAAATTAGGCGGGAAAGTAACTCCTGATTTAACATTAAGCGAGGTTGTAGAGATAGATTATGATATAATTATTGTTGTTGGAGGGCCTGGCGCGCCAGCTCTTGGCGGTTTGCCTGAGTTCAACACAATAATTAAGACAGCTGACAGCAATGAGCAGAAGATTGCAGCGATTTGCATTGCGCCGATGTTATTGGCATACGCAGGAATTTTAGCTGGGAAAAAGGCAACTGTTTTCTCAACACCAGAATCTTTGAAAGCTTTAAAGCACGGCGGAGCAACTTATGTCAAGGAAGATGTTGTCGTCGACGGAAGAATTATCACTGCAAACGGCCCTTCTGCTGCGAAGAAGTTTGGCGAAGCGATTGTGAAGCTGCTGAAAGGAAAGTGAAAGTTGATTTCTGAAGTTTTTTAATCTTTTTTTATTTTAATTATTACTAAGGACGCAGTCCACCGTTACATGAATTTATATTTAGTTTATTTCAATACCACACGCTTAAAGGAATGAAGAACACTATCCATAACCTTATTCATCATCACATATGGCGACGGCTGAACAGATACTTGTGAAGGATTGGAATTGTAGCGCACACTATCACGGTCAACATAGACTTGTTTCATATTATTGCCTTCACTATCTTTACGATCCCTAATTTCTTTAGGATTTGTAATTACTGTGATAGTGGGTGATTTGGAGTCATTATCAATATGTGCAGTATAACTGTAATTAGATACATAATTATAATACGGGTAGCTGCATTTTATACTTCTGCATTTTTCATATCCAACTGCTGCATTTGTTCGTTCTTTTTTATCAGATTTGCTCGCTCCAGATAATTCTTCTCTTTCATACTCCCTCCTGAACTCCTCGCAGCATTGGACTCCTGCGCTTTCTTCAATAATTTGATTGCACAAGCCTTGATTACGTCCATCATAAACGCTTAGTTTATACTCTACCCCTCCTGAATAAATGTAGATTGTACAGGCAGAGTTAGAATAAGAGGTTAGTTTCCCTGTTTTTTCGTCTTTATGGACATCTGTAGATACGAAGTGACTTTCTACTTTTGTTACTTTCCCTGTAATTTGAACTTCATCGTTAGCACAACCATTTGTAGACAGAAAAAACATAGTTATTAAGCTACATAAACCAGATGTACCAAACCTTAAATTAGGTTTTTTAATTTTAGCTTCCAAGTCTTGGTGCTCTTGCTGCTGCATTAGAATCCCCCTCACTTTGATATATTATTACTATTAATATTTCCGAGGGAATGAAGCTAAGTTTAAAATGTTTGTGGTAATCAGATATTAGTGTGCTGTCTAATGTTTAATACATAAAGCTTACAGAATTAAATTGATAACACAATTAAATAATCTAATATATTATTTAAATGAGTGAGCTATAAAGATTAAAAATCATAGTGAGACGGGTGGCTTCGCCTCGGAAATGAATACAAAACAACAAACTTTAAAAAACACTGCTTACTCGCATAGTGTACAAGCAGTAAATGTTTGGGCCATTAGCTCAGTCTGGCTAGAGCGTCCGACTCTTAATGTGCTGTGATTTTCACAAGAAGTCACAAACAGCAAAAGACATCGGAAGGTCGAGGGTTCAAATCCCTTATGGCTCATCTATACATTTGAGTTTTGTTAGCAAGACTTTTTCGAAGAAAAATGTCGTGCAAGCTGATTTGTCCAGAGGCTAGTTGCAAATCGTAGATTTGTAACTTCCCAAAAATCAAAGGTTTTTGAGGATTTTGCTATGCCAAAAAGGCTCAGAGAATTCTTTATTGCCCATTAATGCTTAATTTCTTTTTTATGTTTTGAGTTATTTGCTATTTTGTGTTCGTCCTTCTTTACTTTTCGCTCTAGTTTTTTAATGTCTTCTTCAGAGGGAAGTTCTTCTGGTTTTATTCCTCGCCTAACTAATAATGTTCTCACACCAGCATTGTTTTGCATATGTTCTTTAGTGATGCTGTTTTCTCCTTGTAATTCATCTTTTTTTACATTAAAATTAGTAATCTCTGTAGCAAGATTCTTAGCAGTTATTGTAATCGTCGGTAAAAAATCAGCAAGAGGTCTGCTTTGTGGCACTTTTAGTTTGCTTTTCATTTGAGCTGTGGTGCACCCATCGAAAAGAACTTGGTCACCTTTGCTTCTAATCCTCGCAAAACCATCATCATCAACGCCACGCTCGTAAATAAGCTTTGAAAGCTCAGTTTCAGAAGCGACTAGTTTCTGTCGTGCTTCTAAACGCTCTTGAAATGCAATTCTCTGTTCTATCAATTCCTGCTTTCTTGTTTGAACAGCAAAATAACTCTGGGCAAAAGCTATTTCTTCTTTTCTTGGATCCCCATTTTGAGCAATAAGATAACAGGCATATCTTGTAAGCATAATCTCGTCAATTTCCCTTTTTGCTCCTGAACCAATTTCAACCATTTTCTTGACATCAGGAAAATGGTCATTCACGTCATGACTAGAGTTTTTACAGGCAATCTTTGCCTTTTCTATTGCATTAAGAAAATTCTCCCATTTATCATATCCTAAGAGTATTTGAAGTTCTCTTGCAAACCAGAATTCTACACCTTCAACTTCTTTAGCATAATCTTCAAATGTTTTCTTAAGTTTGATAATGATTTGCTTATCCATGATTACCATCAAAAATTATTAATTTAATATAAGGTCATTAATAGTATATATAAATCTTGTTTTTTATAGAAAGTAAATACCATCGATAACACTTTTCGAGGTTTTTTCTGGTAAACTATGCAATGCGCTTGCTGATACCAAACAAATATAAACCCCCTCTTTCTTTTTTGAATATATGCTGCATAAACGCGTCGAGGGTTTTATTAAGGAGCCAAAAAAGGCATTGCTTAAACTGTCATTGCCAGTAATTATAGGAATGTTTGTTCAGGTTATGTATAATGTAGTTGACACTGCGTTTGTCGGCAGGCTTGGAGCAGAATCAATTGCTGCATTAACATTCTCTTTTCCTGTATTTTTTATTTTAATTGGATTAAATTCCGGCCTTGTAATAGGAATGAGTTCGAGAATATCTAGATATTTGGGGGAAGGAAAAAAAGAAGACGCTGAAAACACAGCCATGCATGGAATCTTTCTTTCTATTATTACCAGCATTATTTTGACTATAGTGGGTATGATATTTATTAAACCATTATTCTCAATTTTTGGAGCGGCTGAAACTGTTCTTCACCTATCTATTAGTTATATGTCTATTTTGTTTTACGGAATGACATTTATGTTTTTGTCATTTATCATAAGCAGTATTTTCTCTGCGCAGGGAGACACAAAAACACCCACAAAAATTCAGATTTTTGGACTGGTTACAAATATTATTCTAGACCCCATATTTATTTATACATTTAACTTGGGCGTCAAAGGCGCTGCAATTGCCACTGTTATTTCGATTTTCCTCTCGCTGATGCTGTCTATATATTATTTGAAAAAAGATTCTAAACTTATTATTCACCCGCGCTCGTTTAAATATTCGCAAAAATTAGTGAAAGAAATTGTTTTTATAGGAATTCCTGCCAGCATGATAATGTTAATGATGTCTTTGTATGTAATGATAATTAACAGATTAATGGCTTATTTTGGAACAGATTATGTGGCATCTTTTGGCTTGGTTTCAAGATTAGACAGCGTTGCAATCATGCCGATTGTAGCATTATCAATGGCAATAATGGTATTAGTAGGGATGTTTTACGGCGCGAAAAGAATTGATTTAGTGAAGGAAATAGTTAAATATGGCACTAAGATAGGCATAGTGTTTACACTGTTTATAGCATTACTATTCTTTGTAATCCCTTCGTTGTTTATACGAATATTTACAACAGATACTAATCTTATTTTAATAGGGAAACCTTACCTTCAATTAGATTTATTGGGATTTCCGTTTATCGTCGCCACTATGATCATAAGCAGGGCAATGCAGGGAATGGGATACGGAATGCCTGGATTTGTTGTAAACCTTATAAGATCATTAATTATAGCTGTTCCTCTTTCATATTTGTTCGTGTTTGTGTTAGGTTATGGGTATTTGTCAGTTGCAGTGGCTGCGCTGATTGGAAATATTGCTGCTGCTATTGTTTCTATAATTTGGTTTTTGTATGAGATTAAGAAAAGTGAAAATACAAGAATAAACAAGAAAAAGGAAGCGGTTGTTGTTGCTGATGGTTTTATTTAACTTGAACGTTTTATTTAAATGAATTGGTAACTTGTGTTTTAAAGAGAATAAGAGGTTAATAATTTCTAATCCATTATAATTCTTAGTTTACATTAACTCTCTTGTTTTCTTGTATTGATCTGGTTATGGCAGAAATAAATTTGATATCATTATACCCGTCAACAACACTGCTTTTTGGCTCTTTTTTGTATTGTACTGCTTCTAAAAAATCATTTATTATTTGATTGTGCGATAATCCTCCATTGACACCTTGTTCATTGACAGTTATCCATGAAATTTTACCGTCTGGTGTGAGAATTGGTTTTGAGGATAGGTTTGGTTTTGATGGTAAATTTGGTGAAGAGGGCTCATATGGTTCGCTATATATTTCTCTTCCGTCTGGCCCAAAAAGCCTGTAATAAGGTGTATCTCTCCATTCAAAGTCAGGATTTATATCAGATTTAAAACCATGAATTATGCCTTTCTCGAATACAGCAGTAATATTAAATGCACTTTCTCTTGTGCCATTCATTGAATGAAACACACCTTTCGTGCCATTTTCATATGTAAAATTTATGGTTATCGACGAAGGATTTTTTGGCAGTCTTCCATCTCCACCATAAGCTACTGCCTCAACTTCTCTGATTTCGCCATTCAGAAATCTAAGATAATTAATATCATGAATATTATGCTCTAACAAATAACCTAAGTTGGTATAGAATGATTCTCCAAAGTAATTCCATGGCTCAACGTGAATTACTGAAAGATGCTGTAATTTACCATTTGCATAATTATTAATTATTTCTCTTAGTTTTTTCATAATAAATGTATTTCTCCAATTATAGCACATTGCAGAAACACTTTTTTCATCAAAAGTATCAGCAATAGCATCTGCAATACGTTTGGCAGATTCCAAGTCATAACTTAATGGTTTCTCAGCCAGAATGTTTTTCCGTCGTGAAAGAGCAGCGAGAATGATTTTTTCTTTGACTGGAATTGGCGGAACACAAATGCTGATTCCATCAAGGTCTAATTCTAAAAGCTGCTGGTATGAATCTTCTCCAGAGAATTTATGAACAATTGTGTAGCCTTGTTCTGCATAAAATCTGTATGTTTCTTCAACCTTCTCTTCCAACAAATCGCAAATTGCCACAACATTTGCTTTTGGATCTTTTAGATTGAGTATATATTCACCGTTTGTATTACTACTGCTTGCATTATTTTCGTGTGTATCTTTTTTTGAGGGTTTAATTCTATAAATTTGCCCAATATATGAATTAATATGGCTTTTTGATATGCCACCGCAGCCAATTATTCCTATATTTAGTTTTCTCATAGGATTAATAAAGTATGTTGTGCATATAAATTGATGTTGTGATATTATAGACAACAAGAAAGGTGAGGTTTGTATTTGTTCAGCTGATTTCCTGTTTCTTAATTTATGTTCTTACACTTAATACTGCTTTCCGCTCTCAACCCGTTTGTGGGACGCAGTCCACCGTCACATGAATAAAAAGGTAAGAAGTTAGAGGTATAAGGTAAGAGGGAATGACTACGATGTT
>JACQSP010000069.1 GCA_016205905.1 Candidatus Woesearchaeota archaeon | reverse complement strand
TTTATTAGTTTATTTTTTATGTGTCCTATATGTTTATTGATTTGATATTATTTATTATTTAACAGACTTTATTTCTGGAATAAATTATGGTTTATAAAGCTTTTGGATTAAACATTTAAATTCTTTCACAATTCACTACATTCAATGATAAAACAATGGCTCAATAAATGGTATTCACTGAAACCCATTCAAAGAAAATTCTGGACTTGGTTTATAATAATAAAATTGGCAGTGTTTTTGATTATAATAATATTGTTTATTATTTTTGTTATGAAATTTAAACAGAATTTGTGGAAGTAAAAGTCTACTTCATCTTAGGTATCTTATGAACACTGCTTAAGTAGCATAAAATAAACGCAATTACTGCAAATAACAATGCAAACTTGCAGTAAATTGAAGGATACATAACATTAAGGGCTGGGAATATGACAATCAGGATGAGTGGTGGGATAGTAATAATTAACAACCCTAAGGCACCTAACAAATAAAATAGTTTAACATACTTGTTTTTTTCTAAATGATACTTAATTAATGATATTATGGTTGCTATGGTTATAAATCCAAAGTAATATAACCAGTAAAAGGTAAATTTTATATAATTATCTGTGTTAAAAAGCAGGTTTTTTATCGTCACAAATATTGTATTACAACTGGTTTCAACAATAAAATTTGGTGTAAATATTGAGAACAAAGAAAATAATACAGGTGGTGTATAAAGTAATAAGTAGAGCAATATAATTTGGGTTGTGCTGAGTTTTTTATTTAGTTTTTTGTTGAATTTAAAGGTGCTAATTCTTAAAATAAAATGCAGGCCAATTGCAGGAAGGAAAGTATATGTTATAAAACCTAGCTTTGCCCAGATATCAGGGTTTGCAGAAATGCAAACCATAAATTCTGTAAACTGATAAAAGCCTAAGAGATAAATAAACAATGCCATAAATTTTGAGATAAAAGACTTTCTGAATAATAATAAAATAAGTGTTGCTAGTACAAATTCTATTATTGCAACAGATATTGAAACATGCGGACTGAAGCACATAATGAAACCTTTTTTGATAAATATAGCAAAGTTGACAAAAAGGATATTTACTTTTTTGTTTATACTTAATTGTTTATACTGAACTGACTTTGTGCGTCTTATGTTTTCCTAACGTAAACCAGATAAAATAAGGAAGTATAAAGCACAATCCAAAATAAAATACAACAGGATCATGATTATAGCTTAATGCAACTTTGCTTTTCAGGTCGTCGAGAATAACATAAATAATTATAACATCCAACAAAGTCAGCAGCGGAACAATTAGCAATGCCGCTAAATGATGCTCGTGCTCAAGATGCTCAATTTCTGAAACCAGCCAGTTAAAAATTAGGCCGCAACCTAAACCAGCAATAATTGCCACAACATAAATCCATGGCAAGTGAATTAATAAAATTAAAGGAATCATGAAAACAACAGCCACAACATTAAGCGCAATCAGGCCAAGCATTAAGAACCAATATCCTGTCAAGTGCAAATTTCTTTTTATATGAAAATGAGTGTCTTTTGGATTATTAACTACATTAGAAGCATGCTCTATTTCTTCCTTGCTCCACCCCTTTTGGAACAATCTTTTTTTTATTTCCTCGTCCATTGTAACATATGGTTAGATGGTAAGATGGTTTGAAAGAGTTAAAGGTAAGAGGTAAAAGGTAGGAAGTAAAAAAAATGCCGACAATCTGCAACCTAAAGGTTGCAGCATTAATTGTCGGCATTTTTAGACTTAGAAAAAGCTTCATCTGTGACCTGAAGGTCACAGCATTCCGCCTTTTCTAAGTAAGAGGTACGATGATAACATCGTAGTCGTTCCCTCTTACTTCATACTTCTTACCTTTTACTACCTTCTTACCTTCAAACTTTCTTACTATTATATACCTTCATATCATCTTACTCGTTATCTAATGTTTGATTTCCATATAATCCACTTGCGCTGTGTCTTTATATGTTTTTCCCAATATTTCTGCAGCGATCTTTTTATATTCTAAACTGCATTCACTCTCAGGGAATATGAAAACAAAAGGATTTTTGTAATACATTGAAGTCAAAAATTTCTTGTCTTCTGGAATTGTGCCTATTATCTTTGCTTCCAAAAAATGCTGTATATTTGGTATACTCATCTCATGGGCATTGTCTGTTTTTTTGTTTACAATTATACCATAAACTTTTTTTTTCAAATCTCTTAACAAATGAAGTGATTTTAAAGTGTCTGTAACTGCGATTAAATCAGGCGTTGTAACTATAACAACAGCATCAACTGCAAGAATTATTTTGATTACCTCATCTCCTAATCCTGGCGGGCAGTCAACAATGACATAATCTGGGCCGCTTAATTCATGAAACAAAGATTGAATATTTTCATATTCCATGTTTTTAATGTCACCATAAGAAATACTGCCTGGAACAATCTTTAAGCCAGAGCTGTGCATATAGACTGCTTCTGTGATAGGATATATTTTGTTTAATGCGCCGTGCAGATTTTTAGTAGTTGGCGGAAAACCCAAGGTTGTGCCTACATTTGCGCTGGTAAAATCGCAGTCAACCAACAAAGTATTTGCACTGAATTGTGTTAATGACAGAGAGATATTTATTGAAGACGTTGTTTTCCCAACTCCGCCTTTTGCGGACATAACAGCGATGAATTCAGTCAATTTTTATCACACACCAAACTATTTAATTATCATAACCGATTATCATAGTGAACTTATAAGTATTACTTAAATATTATATACTAACTGGAATTAGTTTTCGAACAAACTAATTCCATTTGTAAGTTGGAAAGCAAAGCTTTCTAACTTCTCAGGAATCTCTGATTCCCGAGATATACATAAGTCCTTGATTTTTGTTCGAACATCAAGGACTTTTAGTATATATGTATG
>JACQSP010000067.1 GCA_016205905.1 Candidatus Woesearchaeota archaeon | reverse complement strand
AACTGGCAGTAGCATAATCCAAATGAGAGCTATGCACATACTAGTATTTGGTTAAGAAACAATAATAAATAAAAACTATTATCAGGGCACAGAGCAAATTTTGGAGTATTTTACTCTTAAACAGGGTTATTGAAGCGTAGCATGATTATTAACTTTATCAAAATTCATGTCACTTACTATAACTTACTATATAACAGCTCTTGTCATATAACAGCTAAAACATTACATCTATCTTTGTATTTGTTTAGCATCTTCAAAATTACGTATGAAAGTTTCGCAGAGGTGACATCCCCGTATGGGGCAAGTCCCCCTGTCACCTTCGTGAGCCATACTCTTAATGAATTTTGACCTTATGATGCTAAACAAATACCTATCTTTTAATCTGAGTTTTAGCTATTAAAATAGTTTTGCTGCTTAACTGCTGGCTGTTTCTATGGGCACAGTCTCTGTTTTTCCAGTTTCCAGGTTTTGATAAGTCTTTTGTGCAACCTCAACTTTTCTGAATATATACGCTCCATCAGATTCTACTGTTCCAACAGTTAACCATGCTTTTGCTAGTGCTTTGTATTCGTCAATATCTCCCTTTAGTATTATTGTTGGCACTTTCTTTATGCTGTATTTTTTAACCAACTCCTTTCCTTCAGCACTTGAAATATCAACATCTTTCTCTTCACTGAATACAACACCAACGCTTTCAAGTATTGGCTTATGGAACAATGCAGCATCATAACATTCAGTGCATGCGGAATCTGTTAAGGCAATTAATGAAACAAACCCTTTTACTTTCCCCTCTTTAATGCTGAAATAGGGTGGATTTATTGTTTTCATTATATAGCTTCCATCTTTTGCCACAGTTCCAACAATTGCCCACAACTGGGTAAAATCTTGATAGACCTCTGCTTCCTTGTCGAGAATTATTGTAGGTATCTTTTCAATATCATATTTTTTGATAAGGTTCTGGGCTTTTGTGCTGCTTATGTCAAGCTCATCATCATTCTTAATCTTTAGCCCAAGTTCAGTTAACTGAAGCTTTAACGGCGAAAGGTCGACACATTCCTTACAGCTGCTATCTTTAATAAGTGTTAAAGATACTTTACCTCTTACTGCAGATGTTTTTGCATCTACAAACGGCGGAGTTATTTTTGTGAACAAAAATCCATCTTCTTTTAATTCGCCCATTTCTTTTATCTTTGAAATTAAGGCATTTAAATTAGGATTGGTAAAATCAGCGGTTATTATTGCTGCAGGCAGTTTTTCAATATTATACTTTTCAATCAGCTGCTTTACTTCTTCCTTTGTCTTTTCATCTTCCGAATAGAAATCAAGCTTTTTTTCGCTTGTTATATTCACATTATATGATTTAATTGTATCAACAAACGGCGTGATATCATAGCAGTCTTCACATGCTGATGTTGAAATTGTTGTTAGCTGTAGAGGGATTGGCTTTGCAGCTTCTTTTGCCTCAGCAAGCTTTTGCTCAAACAAACCCCCTAATGAAGCAAGCTGAAATACATTTGTCAGGGCAATTATAACTATTATTATAATAATCATAAGAAATGCTTGCATATAAAACTCACTACTCAAGTTGAAAGTAGGGGTTTGTTTTGCTTTTGCGATACTTTCATCCTTTTCTGTATATTTTATACTCTTTTTAGTTTCATCATAATTAGTTTCCTGTTTAATATCCTCTTTTTTAGGTGATTCTTTCATTTTAACTCCCTCCATTTATAAAAAGCAAAATATTGATTGTTGGCATTTTTGTTGATTTACTTCTTAAAGCTAAAATATACTTACAAAAGATAACTAATAACATGACAAAGGTGTACCCCGCACTGAGTTACACGCTTGTCAAGAGTTATTTTTTTGAGTATATTAAATTAACATCCACCAACCATTTGCGGTAGTTCTTTTATGTTGCTTGGCAATGCCGCTGTTTTCTTGCTGCCATCTCCAGATGCAACTGATGTTGAAGTGCTTCCGGAATTAGAGCTCATTTTTAGCTGGCTGTCTGTTATCTTATTCTTTAAGCCATTCAACTGAAATGCCTGAACTAATGAAACCACTACAAGCAATCCAAGCACAATTGCCATTATTGTTCTCTTTTCCATTTTAAAAACCTCCATCTTTTGAAGAAAAGATTATTTTTATTAACATTCATTTTCTATTAACCTTTTCCTTTAATCTCAATTAACGCTTAATCTCAAAATATCAACATTAATACTTACATCCAGTCAACTCAGACAGTCTTTGAAATGATTGCACTGTCTCGTATGTTTTTCCATCAATAACCCAAGTTGGCCTTTTATTTAACCCTGTTTTAACTTGATAATTAATGTATTTGAATGACTTGCCAAACATTGCTTTCTGAGCATTTGTATACTGGCACCAATCTTCACCATACATTACCGCACCTTTTTCAGCAAGGCATTTTGCAAAGTCATCATATTTTCCCGGTGTAAGGAAATAATATGTTATCCATGTGCTAATTAGCAGCACTGCAATAATACTTACACTGATTATTACAATTTTTCTATTTCTTTTAGACCTTTCCTCTTTTTCATTTTCCAGTTTTAACATTTCTTCTCTTCTTTGCCTTTCTTTTTGTGTTTCAGGATCTTCTTTTTGAACATATTGCATTTTTTAACACCAACTTTAATATATACTAATCCTTAAACAATGTATACTAAAAGCAATTAATTTTCGAACAAATTAATTGCTTTTGTATATACAAAAGCACAAAATAATGTTCGATTATTTTGTGCTTT
>JACQSP010000065.1 GCA_016205905.1 Candidatus Woesearchaeota archaeon | reverse complement strand
GACAAACGACTTACGACAAACAGTTTAATTAGTGAGACGGGTGGCTTCGCCCAGGAAATAAATAAAAAAATAAATCAATGATAAAAAGTGGAATAAACTACAAATTATATCTCTTCGACATCTCGTCATGAGCCATGTTAGATACTTCCCTTATAATGTCTCCTCTTGACTTAATCCATGATTTGTAAGAATCTGCGCCGGATGGCTTTTCAATTATCCCCACAATAATATAAGGGAATCTTCCTGGCAAAATAGGATTTTGTTTTCTCGTCACTAAAATGCCGAAATCACCGCAGCACTGCGATGTCGAGCCTGTTTTGTCGTACACAATTGTGCCTTCTGGAACATGCGATGCACCTGTATAAATTCTGTCTCTGTTTGGCAGAGCCATTAATCTCTTCATTTCACTTGAGTAAGGCAGTTTGCCATGCCATAACGCAAACATGAAGCGCGAATAATCGTGCGCAGATGCTTTGTTTAGGTAAGTTCTTCCTCCTGCTGGGATGTATTCAACAACAGATGTCTGCTTGAATATATCTTCATAATTTTCATGCAGGATTCTCTGCACTTCTTCTGGCCCGCCAACCTGCTGCATTACCCAATTTGTTGCAGAATTTCTGCTTCTTTGAATCATTGCTTCCATGTTTGCTTTGCTTATCAGACCATATTTTAATTCACCTTTCTCAACTCTGTGGAAAAAAGCTAATGCAGCCAATGGCTTTACCATGCTTGCTGCCTGCATAGGCACGTCTTCATTTATTGAAACAAGTGTTTCATTTGCCTTTAAATCATAAATTACAAATGAAGTTTTCTCGTCGGGCTGAAGGAATCTTCTTTTTCTTAATGAAGAAATATATTTTTCTACGCTTGCTTCAAGTGTGTTATTATCTTTTTCGTTTATTTGTGGGGGTTGGTGTTTGTTTTCTTTATATTTCTTTATTTCTTTTTGTTCATGTACTGAAGATTTTTTCTTTTGAGAGTGTTGTATTCTCTTTTTATACTCCCTTTCTTCATTTAACATGCTTGATTCTCCAAAAACAATCTCGTCATTATTCTCAAGCCTTTGTGCTGCGCCTATGCCTTTTTCTGCCAGTAATTTTGCATGATGCTCTGCAATTCTCGCAGTTGACTCTAAAGTATCATATCTTTTGTATACGAGAGCATAATTTCCGTCAAGGGTTTTTTCTATAACTAAATTCCTTGTAACACCCTGGCCAAGCATAGTGCTTACTGTGCTATAAACTCTTTTTAACTCTTCAAGATTTCTGCCTAAACCATAACACACATTGTAAAGAAAATTGTATCCTGTGTCGCCGACACATTCTGCTGGCTCTAAATCTTTCTCTTTGAGAACAGATTCTTTAAGAATAGATGAATGATCAGCTGCGAGGGCTCTGCAAAGTTCAATATTCTCGCTGTTCATATTGTATATAATGCCATAAAGGCCTGATTGTGTGGATCTTACAATTCTGATCTTTCTTTGAACTATGCTCCCTAACTCTTCTCCTAGCCCATCGCCCAGCACACTTCTTAATTCTTCCATATAATCAAGCGCATCTTCTAACTGATTATGCCATGAATAAGAAACATCATATCTTGTTGGTTGTGAAGAAGCATTAGATGCGGCATTCTTTTTTCTTTGGTTCTTTCTTGAAATTCTTGATTTCTTAGCAAATGCGTCAAATGGATCTGCAGCTAGAACTAATAAAGATAATCCTGCCCAACCCAGAAAAGTTCTGCGATTAAAAGATGATTCTGCCATTGTAAACTGTGGTTATTCTGTTATAATATATAAATATTTTGATTTTGTGACTACTAGATAGTTAAAAAGAAATATAATATAAATCAGGAGAATATTTATAAACGGAATTTTACTACTTAAGGATAATTATGGGGGAGAGTATTACTAACAAAGGAACGTATACTAAAAGCGATTAATTTTCGAATAAATTAATCAATTTGATATAATGATATATTTAATTAATATTGGGGGTTCAAAACATGCCAAAAACACAAGTTAGCGAAAGAAGATATAGTGATGATTTAATAAAAAACATTAGGATTAGTGGGAAAAAGTATTACATTGATCCCATATATAATGAAGTAGGGGGCAAAGAAGTTGAGCATTGGAACACTGCGCTTTCAGTCATTTCTTATGTATTAGATGCAAACCAACTGAGTGTTGGCGAGCCAGGATTTGCAAAAACAACCGGCGCAAAGGTCATTTGCAGTATTATGAGCGGATATCCTTTTGATCTTTATGAAGCTGCACAAATTCAAGGGCATCCTGACCAGACATTTGAAACAATGATTGCCCGTCCTGATTTTTCTAAATTAGCCAAAGAAGAATCTGTAATTTGGCTTGCAAGCGCTTATCTTCCTGTTAGAATTATTGACGAGATTAACAGATTATCTTCTGGACACCAAGATGGATGGCTTAATATTCTTGAGACTGGAAGAATTAATTATCTCAACGCTACTTTTTTCACAGGAACAACGCCTTGCTATGCAACAGCAAACCATCCAGACGACGGCAATCATGTATTAATTCCCCCATTACGAGACAGGTTTCTTGCGCATATTGAATGCGGTTATATCGGCGCAACATACCGCCAGAATATCAGGCAGGCAATTCAAAATATAGATGACTTAAAGGATGAAAAATTAACAACAGAAATTATGGATATTGTTAATGATAAGAATCTGGAGATTAAAGAAAGATTGAGAAAAATTGAGCTTGCACAAAATTCATACTTATCTAAAAAATATAAGGAAACCGGCGCAGTTCTTTTCGACGCTGAAACAAAAAAAAGAGCACGGCAAGAAATTGAGAATGTTAATTTAAGCACAGATGCAGATACATTCTTAATGATGATTGACAGCGAGCTGAATTTCACGCCGACTTTTGGCAGAAAAAGAAGTTTTCCTAATGATTCTATTGATAGCAGCAATCATGCAAAGAAGTTAGCAAGCACAAAGACAAAGAATGCATTTTCTCCGAGAGGAAGCACAAAAGGATTAGAAAACTATGCAAAAGCATTGGCTTATTTAATGGGCGATGAAAAAGTTGAAAAACACCATTTAGAATCTGTTGCTCCGCATATTTTAGGCCATCGTTTAGAATTTACAGAAGAGTTTAGAGCACAACATCAAGCAGATATTAGGGGTGGCGGAATGTTTGGGGACACACTTGAAATGCACTTGTCAAAAGAGTTAATAAAAGATGTTGAAACAAATTATGAAAAAGCCAAAGGAGATGTGGATCTGCTTTTGGTTGCGTATAAAAACGAAATGAATGCTTATAGGCCAGATGAAGACAGAGTTGAATTAAGCACAGAACAAAAAAGACGAGTAACAAAGTTGTTAGAAGATCCAAACAAGGTAGACCATCCTCTTGTCAGAGAATATGCAACAAGGATTGCAAGAGCGCGAAAGAAAAGAAGATAATTATAGCTGGCGAATTAAATAAGGGGATTGCAAATAAAACTGTAAAAGTAAAAAAAATGCCGACAATCTGCAACCTAAAGGTTGCAGCATTAAATTGTCGGCATTTTTAGACTTAGAAAAAGCTTTCATCTGTGACCTGAAGGTCACAGCATTCCGCCTTTTCTAAGTAAGTTAATAAGAAAGAATGTGAAAGCAGGTTAACATGGCAATTGCACAACACACACAACCGCAAACATTAGTACCACCTAAAATAGCACTGCAAACATCAGGATTAACGCAAGTCCATATCAAAGGGCCAGGCGATGATGATTTAGGTGAAGGTTTAGACGATGGTTTAGACGATTTAATTAGGCGACACACTGCGCAGAGACCCGAGGATAAAAAAGCGATAGAAGTTATTGGTGAACGCAAGTTTGGAGAACTATGGGTAAAGTATGAGCGAGCTTTGAACATTGTAGATACTTTAAAAGTAGACTTGATTGAAGAGTATTTAGGTAAGATAATAACTGATGTTCTAACTCCGCAAGATATTGAAGAATTTTTGAAATTGACAGCAGCATACGAAAACAGCCAATACTATCAAAAATGCACAACTAAAATTGTTAACAAATTGATAGAGAACAGCCATACGGCAGGACATAGTGAATTTGTGTTAGACACCAGAAATTTATTAAAGCCATTAGATAATTTATGCACAAGACTTAGGGCAAGTGGAGATAAACCAATTAATATAATTATAAATGGAACTGTTGGAAAAGATTTTGGCTTTTCAGCAGGATATAGTGTATCCTTTACTACAAATGGTGATGTTGGCTCATGCGGCTATAACTCAACTTGTTCTAATTTTACTATAAAAGGGAATGTTGATTATATTTCTAATCCTGGAAATTACTCTTCTTTTAATATAGATGGTAATCTAAGGGCATATTCTCTTGGGGTTTCAAACAATTCTTCTCTCACTATAACTGGTGAAATTGAAGAATTGGAGGTTAGTGTTTATTCAAAGAACTGCACTTTCAAAACACCAAATCCTAAAACATTAGATGTATTTTTAAGGCGTATACCTTTATTTGAAGGCCATAAAATATATTTCATTAATGAAGAAGGGAATGAGAAGCAAGTAGGCATGTTTGAAAGATTTGTTAAAAGAGTTGGATATAAATTAAAAAAATAAAATATAGTAAGAAGAAATTAAACTGAAGAAAAAAGATTAAATGGAATTTATAAAATGGCAATCGCACAACACACACAACCGCAAACATTAGTACCACCTAAAATAGCACTGCAAACGGTAGGATTATCGCAAGTCCATATCAAAGGACCAGGCGATGATGGCTTAGATGACAGTTTAGGTGACGGTTTAGACGATGGACTAGACGATTTAATTAGAGGATATACTATGCGAAAACCTGAGGAGAGAAAAGAGATACAAACAGAAGGTAAGCATAAGTTTATTGAACTTATAAAAAAGTATGAAGCGTTCTTGGAAGCAAAAATAGAAGAAAATATGAACGGGTATTTGTGGTCTGGTTCTGATTTAAGAATTATTTGGAAATTAGATGATATTTTAACGCCAAACAAGATTAATGCTTTTCTTCAACTTACTATGTGTTATGAAGAACACAAACAATATTCTCTTAATACTGGTATTTTTTTAACAAAACTTATAGAAAATAGTTATAAGAGTGGAAATAATCAATTTCGTTTAGATATTGTTACCTCAAAAAGGTTAGATTATCTTGCTGGGTATCTTGATGGAACAGATGAACGGCTAATAGATATCACAATTAGCGGCTCTATAGGAGATAATTTTGGTTTTAGAGCAAAACACATTAATTGTCTTATTGAAAATAATGCTGGCGATAATTGCGGAGCAGACATCAATAATAGCAAGATTATAGTAGCAGGAGCATGCGAAGCGAATGGACTTGGTCGAGTAGCAAATGTTTCGACGTTTAAAGTAGGCACTTTGAAACAAAAGGCTTATCAAAGAGATAATGTTTTACACAATGCATTTTTTTGTATATTTGATGTTGATAATGCCCATTCCTTTGATCGTAATATTGGTATTTTAGGATATGGCAATATTATAAGAACACAGAATAAAAAAATATTAACGGGTCTTAGTGAAGCTATCTCTTTAGGAAATAGAGTAAGTTTTATTGATGAGAATGGTGAGGAGCATATTCAGTGGGATTTTTCATGCGATACATTTATTCATCCTTTAGCTTTAAAATTTCAAGATGAATTAAATAAATTATTTGAGTATTATGCTCTACATCCAAATAAAGTGTATAGTGGAAACCCTGCGCTTCTTTTCAGCAATATTACAGACGTACTTTCTCCAGAAGAGATTTGTGACTTCGTATCAAAGCTGTATAAAAGCAGTTCGCGGAGGGAAATATGGTTTGGCCATCATTGTAATGAATATATAGGCCATTTCTTAAATAAGATTATCCAGAATAGTTACAATGCAGGGTATAATGATTTCATGTTTGAAACTAATTACCGTCATCTTGGATCACATTTAGTTGGAAGAGCAAATAATCCAATTAAGCTGTCAATTGGTTGGTCAAAGGACAATAGTTTTGAGGTTAAATGTTCTGAATATATAGAACTGACAGTTGACGGTTCAGAGTATTTAAGCACAATTGGGTTTAGATGCAAGAATTCTAATTTTAATGTAACTAAATGTAAAGAGCCTGACTTTAAAGGCATAAGATATATGGACTTAGGCAAGGAATCAGAGCATTGTTGTTTTGTTATTCATGATAAATTCAACACTAAAGATTTTCGCGGCGGTTTTGGAGTTAAGGCAAAGGATTTCACTATAAAAACATCTGAAAAAGAAGCTTTTACTTTCCTTTATAGAATGCTAGACAGTGAAGATAAGATAAATGTGATTGGTGAGAACACATTTGGAGAATTGTTTAGGGAATATGAAAGATATATGAGCGAAAAAGGAAAGACACAGAAAAATTTGGATGATATGACAGGGGTCTTGACACCTGAAGATATTAATGAGTTCTTACTAACAACAAAAAGATTTAGAGAGTATAATGAATACAGTGAACGAACAGGTGAATTTATTACTAAATTAATTCAAAACAGCTATGACGCAGGCAACAATAATTTTGGATTAAATACGAAAAAACTAAAGACGTCAATTGGAGGATTAGGCAGGAATCTCCAAGGGTACCCTGAAAGAATTCTTTCCCTTCAAATAGATGGAGATGTTGGTGATGAATGCGGGTTTAGGGCAGCATACTGTACTTTCAAAACTTCAAATTCTAGAACATTAAACGCACTTTTAGAACAAGTTCCATTAATTAGAGGCAATAAAATTTATTATATTAACCCAAACGGAAGTGAAGAAATGATAAGCGTGTTTGAAAGAGTTGTAAAAAGAGCAGGGTATAAATTAAAAGAGTATACAAAAAAATTAATGGTTAAATAAAAATGGCAATCGCACAACCAAACACACAACCGCAAACATTAGTACCACCTAAAATAGCACTGCAAACTGTAGGATTATCGCAAGTCCACATCAAAGGACCAAGCGACGACGGTTTAGGTGATGGCTTAGACTATGGTTTAGACGATTTAATTAGAGGATATACTGTGCGAAGGCCTGACGAGAGGAGAAAGATTAAGGTAAAGCATACTTCTAAAACCAATGAGATGATAAAACAATTTAGTGAGGTGTTAAAACTTAATAAAGATGATTATTATCTTCTTAAATTCAAAGAACATTTAGAAAAAACATTGACAGATGTGTTAACACCTACAGAGATTGGAATATTTTTTCAAGCAGTGCTTTATAAAACTGAGAACATGCAGTTAGACGATCAAAATGATTTAACATCAGAAAGGATAGGCATGTTTACAACACAACTCATTCAACTCAGTTATAATGCTGGTAATAATGATTTTGTATTAGGAACAGAGAATTCTCAAAGGATAATCAGTCAAATAGGATTCCGCTTAAAAGGAAACAAAAAACAGTTGGTAAAAATAAGGATTCGTGGGGATGTAGCAGCAGCTTTGTGCATCAATAGTTCATATTGTGAAATAGATGTAGATGGTGACATTCATAATAATGGTTATGTGACAGGAAATGATTCAAAATATTGTGTGTTTATTTTTAAAGGTGAAATTTCAGATGGTAATTATTCAGCAGAAAAGAGTATTTATAAAACATCTAATGAAAGAGCACTTGAAATATTAATCCTGCATGTTCTTCATGGTGCATATAACCAAATTGTATTTATCAATCCAGACGGCACTGAAGAAGCAGTCCTTAGGCATACGCATGATCCTAGCACAGGTATTTTTATCATTCAAAAATATTATGAGTTAGCTAAGCAGATAATAGGCGAAACTTCGTTCTCATGTCCATATAAAATGATAAAAGTAGACAGATTAGATATTAAACCAATCGTGTAAGTTCAAAAAACTAAATAGGATAAACTCAACATGGCGCTCACACAACCAAACACACAACCGCAAACATTAGCACCGCAAAGATTAGGACTAGCTGGATTAACGCAAGTCCACATCAAAAGACCAGACGACGATGGTTCAGATGATAGTTTAGACGACGGTTTAGACGATTTAATTAGACGACACACTGCGCAGAAACCTGAGAAAAGAAGAGAGATTAAAGTATCAAGAAACAGAAGTAATAAACTTAAGAGTTTGTTAAGAACTTATGAGCAATATTTAACTATTGAAGGCGTTCCTCAATTAGAGTTTGTTCGGAAGAATTTAGAGAATAAGATGGTGTTAACCCCATTAGAGATTAATGCTTTTTTGCAGATGACATTAGAATCCGAAGGTCGCGAAAAAGATTATATGATTGAAGGTGCGGGAATGTTTATTTCAACATTAATCCAAAATAGTTATAATGCAAGGCATAATCATTTTGTGTTAGATACTAGCAATTTAAGAGGAAAAATAGACAAATTAGGATGGTTCATAAAAGGCAGTTCTAAGAGATTAATAAACATTAAAGTTTTTGGTGATTTAGGAAATGATTGTTTTGATGAGGGAAAATATTTGTCTGTTGATATTTATGGAAATGTTGGCTCAGGCTATGCTACCAATGTAAAATATTCCTCTTTAAAAATAGATGGCAATGCAGGTGAATGGTGCTGCTCGAATGCAGAATATTCCTCTGTTATTATTAATGGCAATGCAAAAGATAAGTGCGGCCATAATGCAAAAGCTTCTTTTTTTGTTATAAAAGGATATGGGACATTTGAGATACATTATTTTCATGCAGAAAACTCTTCTTATAGGTTAGATGGAGATTTAATTGGAATTAAATTTGGCGGTGGCTGCTCAAACTGTGAGTTTCTAACCCCTAATAAAAGAACATTAAAAAAATTATTACAGTCTGACTTAAAGAGCGGAACCAAAAATAAAATTTATTTTGTAAGAGCAAATGGAACTAAAAAACTTATAGAGTATAATTAACTTATAGGGCATAATCAAAATGGCAGACACAAAAAATAATGGAGAGGAGAAAGAAACGAAAGAAACAGCAGATGATAATAATAACAGTAAAGACAGCAGTAAGTTTTGGCAGAAGATTGCTGACGAAGAGTATTCTAAGAGAAAAAAAGATGACAAACCAGATAACAGTGTGCTTGGCCAGTTTCTTAATCCGCTGATTCCTCCTGTTGTTCATGTTTTACCTAAAATACCAACAGAGATGGAGAGAAATAATACTGCTTGTTTTGACTTTAGAGACAACCAAACTTATGTTTCTTCTGGGTTTATGGATAAATTAACTGATATTGGCGGTGTTGAAAAAAGAACTGCAATGAGAGGAATATTAAAACACGAGGTTGGGCATTATCATGATTATCCCAGAGAATGCTCAAAAATAATGTATCTTGGCCATATCGCAGAAACCTCATTTGAAGAAACACACAGAGAAGTAATGGTAAACTGGTTAGATTTAATGGATAACCTGCATCAAATTCGTTGTCAAGAAAGGGGGAAAGATGTTTTTGAAGTATACAAAGGATTCAGCAGAATGCTTGAGAAAAGGCTGCAGCTAAGCCAGGAAGAGCAAGAACTTTTAAGAGCATTAGGAAAGAACCCTGACGAAATAATAACCTCAGCGAGAGAATATTCTGTTGACAGATTAATTTTTGCCTATTACCAGCGCCAAAGAGGAGAAGATTTGGGTGTAAGAATTGAAGAAGGAGAGTATCTTTCTGGAAAACTTAAAGAGTTAATGGCTATTAAATATATTAAAGACGAAAAGGAATATGCCATATCTAATCAAGAGGATGACAAAGACGAGATTGTCAACTTTATACTTTTTGGGCAGATAATTACAGACGTAATTAAGAAACGCAGAGAGAATATTCCTAAGATTAAACGTCCGTCTGAAAAAGGAAATGAAAAAGAAAGCGGCAGTGATTACGGTGATGAAGAAGGGGATCAAAATGAAGGTGAAGGTGGTGATGGTAAAGAAGGAGAAAGAGACGACGACAAAGACAGGAAAGGTAAAGGCAAAGGAAAGGGAGATAAAGAAGAGGATAAAGACGAAGATGGAAAAGGCAGTGGCAGCGGTGATAAAGACAAGGATAAAGAGGAAGGAAAAGATGGCGAGAATGGCGGCGGAAGTAATGGCAAAGAGATGAGTGGCGACGAGAAAAAGAAAATTGGAAGCGGAATGAGTGACAAAGAAAAAAAGAGAATGTTAGACGACATAATCAAAAGATTAACAGAACCTATTCTAAAAGATACACCTGATTTAAGGGATTTCTCTGACAAGCAGCTTAACGATGGTTTAAATAAAATTATAAATAAGTATGGCAAATTCAGATATGAACGAGTAAGAGATTATGTTGAAAGAGCAACTGGCAGACAATTAGATGTGATGGCTGGTGGTTCTAACCAATCAGACGGAAAATTAGCTGGACTGGAAAAATCAGATTTACAGTTGCATGATGCAGAAATACCTTATTACTGGCGAAAGGCATCCACTCATGGAGTTTATATTCATAAAAAGCCTATTGTATCAGATACATTTAATTCATACCCTGAAGGAACACAAGTATTCAGGGTTGGGGATCCAATAAAAACCCTAAATCCATTTTCAACTGGCGGCTTAATATTACCAGGGATAACAAAAAGATACAAATTAAAGCAAGGGCATAAAAGAGACAGAATGTATAAGGTTCCGCACCTGCTTATTGTTTTAGACACATCTGGCTCAATGAAAAGGCCTGAAGATGGTTCTTTAGCTGTTTTAGCCTCTTTTATACTCGCAAGAAATTATTATGAAAATGAGTCAAGTGTTGGTGTTATAAACTTTTCAACAGATTTGGCAATGCTTCCGCCTACAAGAGACATAAATGCAGTTTATTCTATGCTGTGCGCGTATTGGGGCGGCGGAACTGTTCTTAACAAAAACAAGATTATAGAATATCTTGAAAGGATTGCACAAAATGAGCTTTTATCTGTGGACAAACAGCGAAGAAGCCAATATAGCAGGAAACCTTTTTCAGCAGGACAAGATCCTAACATGCCTTATGTGTTAACAACGGACCAGGATTATGAAGAATTGATTAAAGGAATGCACCCTGATTTTAAAAAGCAGTTCATTGAGAAAAATCTTAAGGTTAATCTAGGAAATAAACAATTCAAAGAAACCTATGAAAGCATTGACACTATTATAATTACAGACGGAGAAATCTTTAATATTGAAGAATTAATTGATTTCATTAACACAGCAGCTGTAGTCACAAGGAATGAAATGTATTTGATAGACAACAGAGGCGGGTATAAAGGATTGAGAGATAAAATTCTGCCAAACACAAATATAACACCTGTTGACAAAGAAGAGGATTTGATTGGTTTAGCAGTCGGAAGAGTAAAAACACTTATTCCAGCTGAACGAAAACCAGTGTCGCTGTTTTATAGGTGATGAGTTAGTTAATTAAGAGAAGATTATTTAATGAATAATCTGTTAAAAAAGATGATGCAATTAATTAAGAGAAGATTAACATGGCAGTTGCACAACAACCAAACACACAAGCATCCACACAACAAAGTGCACTAGCGCTATCGCAAGTTCATATTAAAGAACCATGCGATGATGACATAGTTAACGGTTTAGACGACGGTTTAGACGATTTAATTAGACGACAAACTGCGCGAAGACCTGACGAGAAAATAGAAGTAAAAGTAGAGCATAGCTCTAAAACTATGATTGCTGTGTTAGAACAATTTCGTGATGTATTGAAACTTGATAAAGATACTTATTATGTCATTAAATTCAAAAAACATTTAGAAGAAACATTGACAGAAGTATTAACACCAGCTGAGATTGGAATCTTTTTTCAAGCAATGCTTTATGAAACTGAGAACAAACAATTAGATTACTGGAATGATTTAACCTCAGAAAGGATTGGTATGTTTACAACACAGCTTATCCAACTCAGTTATAATGCTGGCAATAATGATTTTGTATTGGTTTCAAAAGGTTTTCAAAGAGTAATTAATCATATTGGATTTAGACTAAAAGGTGCTGATAATAAATATATAAACATTAAACTAATTGGCGATACTGGTGATTTAGGCTCATTTTCTCAGTATTGTAATTATGATTTATATGGGAATACAACATATGACCATTTAGGAACAGGATATAATTCACAATATTGTACATTTACTTTTAGAGGTGAGATTTCAGATATGAGTAAAAATATATTGAAAATCTTTGACAGCACATTAAAAGCTACTGACAAGGAAACACTTGCAAAATTAATAAGCTGTGTTGCATGTGAGCATGATTCAAATAACTTTTTTGTGTTTATTAATCCAGATGGAACAGAAGAATTTGTTCTTAGACACACAGAAAAATCTCCAGAAGAAATGATGGCTAATCCAAAATATTATTCATTTTGTGAGCAAGTAATCAGAGAAAGAGGCACTCCACAAATAAGAGTAGTAAAAGAAAGTTATCTTCGTACATTATAAAAATGGCAGCTACGCACATCAAAGGACCAAGCGACGATGGTTTAGACGACGGTTTAGACGATTTAATTAGAGGATATACTGCGCGGAAACCTGATGAAAAGAGGAAAGTAGCAGCAGATTTATCTTCTCATTTAGGATTAAAAGAAGTATTGAAAAAATTTGGTTCATTGCTAAAATTCGATAGAGACTCTCTGTGTTATGTCGAACGTTTTAGAGAACATAAAGATAGAATAATCACAGAATTAACAGAAGTATTAACACCAGCAGAAATTGAGGCTGCTTTACAGTTAATATGTTATCAAATAGAAAGTGAACCAAAAAATGAAACATTGGATAAGTTAATACCAGAAACCTTGGGGGTTTTTATAACAAAATTAATCCAGCTTAGTTATAATGCAGGCAATAATAATTTTGATTTAAACACAAAATGCTCTTCACAGACAATTAGGAATATAGGATGCCATTTAGATGGAACCGAAGAAAAATACGTGAAAGTTAAGATTGATGGTGATGTACAAGGAGTATGTAAATTTAGTTCATACTGTGAGTTTGAAATAAATGGAAATATGGTAAAAGACCTTCAAGGATTAGGGCTTAGATCTAGAAATTGTGCAATTACTATTAATGGGACCTTTCCGATTGATGAAGGTATTTTGGGGATTCAGTTATCTGAAAGCAGGTTAAAGACAAGAAACGAAGAAACACTTGGAAAGTTAATATCGCATACTTTTGGTTTAGATTCTCAGAAGTGCAGTTACCAAATTCTATTTGTTAAACCAAACGGACAGGAAGAGTTAGTTCTTAAATTCAGAGTTTGTGAATTAGATAACAGCAAAGCACAAATAGATATCAACAAAGAATATTATAGATTCATTGAACCAAATATACAAAGAAACATAGATAGTGGATATTATAATTTAATTTGTAAACTAAACTTATTTTAATAAAAAGAAATTTAACTCAAAATGGTCACCGCACACGAAAACGCACAACCGCAAATATTAGTACCACCAAAAATAGCACCACAAACTATGAGATTATCGCAAGTCCACATCAAAGGACCAGGCGACGATGGTTTAGACGCTTTAATTAGGCGACAGACTGCGCAGAAACCTGACGAGAAAAGAAAGGTAAAAGTTGTTGGCGAGAATAAGTTTGGTAATCTTTTAAGGAGATACGAACTGTTTTTGGGGCGGAAAAATTATTTTATAAAGAATAAGGAAATTTTAGACGGGATAGAAGATGTTTTGACAGTTGAAGATATTAACGCGTTCTTACAATTAACAGTAGGATTTGAGGACTACGAAAAAGATTATAGCAGAGGAACAAGCAGATTTATCAATAGATTAATTCAAAATAGTTATAATGCAGGGTATAATAATTTTGTTTTAAATACAATAGTTCTGTCAAAAAAGTTAGATCATTTCGGTGAAAATTTTTGTGGTTTGCCTTATAGAATGATATCTGTTCAAATAGATGGGGATATTGGAGTTAATTGCGGCATGAATGCATTCTGCTCTTCTTTTACAATAAATGGGAATGCTAATTCATGTTGTGGTTATAAAATATATAATTCTATTATAACTGTAAAAGGTGATGTTGGGAATTGGTTTGGTTTTGGGGCAAAATATTCTTCTTTTACAATAAATGAAGGTGTTAATACAGACAACTATACAGATGATACAATCGGCTGCACTTTCAAAACACAAAACCCAAAAACATTAGACAAACTCTTAGAATATTTTCAAAAAAATAAAAGTCATAAGTTTTACTTAATCCACCCAGACGGAACAGAAGAATTGAAGAGGGCAGATTAACATGGCAATTGCACATGAAAACACACAATCACAAACATTAGTATCGCAAATAGCGGGATTGACACACGTCCACATCAAAGGACCAGGCGACGATAGTTTGGGTGATGGTTTAGACGACGGTTTAGACGCTTTGATTAGAGGATATACTGCGCGGAAACCTGACGAGAGGAGAAAAATAAAAGTAGAGCCTAGCTCTAAAACTGTAAGTGTGCTAAAAAAGTTTCACAAAGCGTTAAAACTTAACCGCAAAGTTTATTATAATTCTATGTTTAAAGGACATTTAGAAAAAACATTGACAGAAGTATTAACGCCTGATGAAATAGGGATTGTTTTTCAGGCAATGCTTTATGAAACAGAGAATATACCTGTAATTATATATGACCATGATTTAACTTCACAAAGGATTGGCATATTTACAACACAGCTTATTCAAAACAGTTATGATTCAGGATATAATAATTTTAATTTAGTTGCTGAAAATTCTCAAAGGATAATTAGCCATATAGGATACAGACTGAATGGAGACAGATTGAATGAAGACAAAAAAAGATTAGCAAAAATAAAGATTCATGGTGAGGTAACAGATTTGTGCGAAGATAGCCAGTATTTTGAAGTTGACGTGGATGGCTGTGTTAATTCCACTGGTACAGGGGTTGGAAAATATTCAAGAAATGGTATAATCACCTTAAGAAGTAAAACTCAACATACAATTGATTATTCAGGAAATAATATTACTTATAAAACCTTTAACAAAGAAACACTTAGAAGAATTATCATTTGTGCTCTTTATGATATAAATGCATGCTATTATAATGCATATAATCATGTTGTGTTTATTAAACCAAATGGTGAGGAAGAGGCAGTTCTTAAACGCGTACATAACAGAGACAGAAGTGTTCTTGTCAATCAAATATATTATAAGTTTGTTGAGCAAGTCTGGGGTGAAAGGGGATTAAAAGGGTTGAGAGCAAGAAGGGTAAGTAAATTAAATATTCCTTAGTATTAGTTTCCCATCCCTTTCTCCAAAAATTATATAAATCAATAGTTTAATTTAGGTTATAATGAATCTTGAAAGAGCAAAAGGAACAAAGGATTATCCGCCTGAAGAAAAAATTGCCAGGCAGGAAGTTATTGATAAATTGAGGGCTATTTTCGAGTTATATGGCTTCTCGCCGTTGGAAACGCCAATAATTGAACGGTTCGATGTTCTCAGCGCAAAATATGCAGGCGGGGCAGAGATATTAAAGGAAACTTTCAGGTTTAATGATCAGGGCAATCGCGAGCTTGGATTAAGATATGATTTAACTGTTCCTTTGGCAAGGTTTATCGGCATGAATCCTAATATGAAGATGCCATTTAAAAGATATCAAATGGGCCAAGTGTTCAGAGATGGGCCAATAAAAACAGGACGGCAAAGAGAATTCTGGCAGTGTGATGTTGATACTGTCGGAACAAAGAATATGATTGCAGATGCTGAATTTATAAAAGTAACACAAAGAGTCTTTGAAAGCATTGGCTTGGATGTAATAATCGAAGTGAACAATAGAAAACTTTTAGATGGATTGCTTGAAGACTTAAAGATTCCTGAAGATAAAAAAAATGATGTTATTATTGCAATTGACAAACTCAAAAAAGTGCAGTTAAAAGATATAGAAAAAGAATTAGATGAAAAAGGAATACCTAAAAAAAAGGTTGACGAGCTGTTTAAGATATTGAAAACAGACGGCACAAATACACAGAAGCTGGAAAAGCTGAGGAAATTGTTAAAATCAACTAAAGCAGTTGAAGGATTAAATGAAATTGAAGAAGTGTTTAATTATGCAGATTGCACAGACAGCAAAAAAGAAGAATTAAAAGAAAAAAGCAATGTTGTATTTTCTATTTCACTCGCAAGAGGATTAAGCTATTACACTGGAACTGTTTTTGAAGTGTTTGTTAACGAGGAAAACTCAAAGATTGAATTTAAATCAAGTTTAGCAGGCGGCGGAAGATGGGATAAGATGATCAGCGAATTCTTAGGCACAAACAGAGAGTTTCCTGCACTTGGCATAAGTTTTGGCATTGAACCTATTACGTTGATGTTAAATGAAATTAAAAAATCTAAAAAGATAGACGGAAAGAAAACAGTGACACAGCTTTATGTGATACCTATCCCTTTTGATAAAACAGCGAAAAAAACAGCGGAAATTGTTGAAGAGCTCAGAAGCAACGGATTAAAGGTTGATATGGATATCATGGGAAAAGGAATAAGCAAGAATTTAGAATATGCAAACAGCTATAATATTCCTTATGTTCTTTTTATCGGCGAAGAAGAATTGAAAAAGAAAAAATACAAGCTGAAAAACATGAAAACAGGGAAAGAAGAGTTCTTGGATATTAGAGGGATATTGAATAGTGTTGGATGTTAATGATTTATTAATAACTATTTATTTAGTTCCTAGGCGCAGCCACACGTCTCACGAATTTATTTATTAGTTTATTTTTATGAATTTAACTTATTTAATAACATTCTTTTAAAAAACTTTTTCATGTGACTGTGGACTGCGTCCCACAAACGTGCTGTGAGCGGAAAAAGAACATTAATAGGATAAACAAACATGTAAAAATTGAGAGAAGTAATATTTTTATAAAAAATATCCTTTTTAACTGATTAAGCAGAAAGCTTTAAATATAAGTTCTGCTTAACTAGTTAAAAAGTTAACGTAGTGAGATAATGGAACAAGAAACACATAAAAGAGCAGCAGAAATACATTATGAAATCGCAGTAAAGCATCATAATCTGTTTATATCGACCATAAGTACAGAGAAAAAGGCTAATATGGTCGTTGCTTCACAAAATTATTTTTATTGTATTATTAATTTTGTAGAAATGATTTTTGCAAAAACAAATGAACACTCATTTAATCATGAAAACAGGCATAGAAAGATTGCAGAAAAGAGTGATTTATTTAGTACTCAATTTAAGGGATTATTTGAAGAAGTTGACAGGAATTTGAGAAACAAGGTTGCATATAAAGGTGAGAATGGAGATAAATATGCAGTAATAAAAGAATTAGCTGAACTCTCAATGAAAGAATTAAGGAAGAATGTTGAAACGAAAGATATGAATGGAAAACAACTCAGTTAATTACAAGAGTGAGAAATAAAAAGCAAAAGATGATATTAATGAATAAATTTAATATTGCATTGGGTAAATTGTATACAATATTTGAAGATTATAAGGAAATTATTGCGGTTTATTTATATGGAAGTGTTGCAAGAGGTGATTTTTCCTTAAGGCACTCTGATTTAGATCTATTTGTAATTCTCAACCAAAAAAAGCCGCTAAAAAAGTCAGTGGAGCAGATTAATCATCTTATCACAAATATTGCGTTTCAAAATGGTGTTAATGCACATGTAGAGTTTCAGGGGACAATAATAGAAGATAAGGATGAATCTTTGCTAAAAAAGATTATGGAAGAAGGGCAATTGGTTTATAGCAGAGGTTTTATAACATTTGAGAAGTATAAAATAGGTTTAAAAGCATTTCTTTTTTATAAATATACAATACTTAAAAAGAAGTATAGATCAAGGTTCTCCCAAATACTTCATGGGTACAGCTCTTCTTATTACAAAAGCATTCATGATAAAAATAAGAAAGAAAAAGGTTTAGAAAAGAATAAAAACAATATGCCAAAACTAGAAAAAGTCACAAAGAATTATAATGGAATTATTAATAACAAAGATATAATTGAAGTTGGCAAAGGCGCTTTAATGGTTTCAAAGGAAAAAGAGAAGTATATAAAAAAGCTTTTTGAAGATTATGGTGCCAAATATGAGTTAGTGAAAATGGTTTATAGTGAATAGAAAGAAGGTTTGAAATAAACAGTTATAATAAAACAGTTTTATTTCTATTATCCATAAGCTTACTCTTCTTGCTCTTTATATCGTCGATAAGCTACTTTATCAAAAACAGATATTTCCCTTTCGCCTGAGTTGAAAGTACTATCTGTTTGAAGTTTAGACCTTCTCTCTTCAAGCCTTCTCATTACCTCAAATATTTTATCTAAAGGATTATTTCTGATAAATCTAGGTGAAAAGTAAAGCAAAAGAGGAAATTGCTCAATATATTCATTTGCATTAATTCCTTTTGAGTCTAATGAGTCATAAACATCCTTTGTTCGTTTAAGAGAGCAGCTAAGAACAGCAGGAAATGTTTCTACTATTCTGTTAGTCTGCTCTTGCTCATGTCTTGAGTCAAGAAATTCATAGATGGAAGAGGTTCGTTTAAGAGAACAGCGAAAAATAGTTGGAAGTGTTTCTACTATTCTGTTAGTATGCTCTTGCCCATGTCTTAAATCAAGAAACTCATAGATAGAAGATGTTCGTTTAAGAGAACAGCG
>JACQSP010000066.1 GCA_016205905.1 Candidatus Woesearchaeota archaeon | reverse complement strand
CCTTCATAAAGCTCTCTTAATATTGATTTTAAAGTATTTTGGGTTAAATGTATAACCTTTGCTGTTTCAATTGCTTGTGTAGAAGACATAAATAAACTTGAAGCTCTTATCTTGTTAGGCATAACTTTCTTTGCTTTTCCTTCATTCAAACTATTTTCAAAATTCATTATACAACCTCTTTTCAAAATTCATTACAGGACTTCTAATTCTCCTGATAAAACTAGTCCGTTACATATATTATTAATCAAAGCAGGGTTAAGTTTCTTTGTTTTCTGCCATGATTCTTTATTAAATTTATGGATGCTTATCCTTCTATTTAACTTTTTCTCATATTTTTCTGTATGAAATTCTTTTTCTACGTTGGATATCAAACAAATATCAATATCACTGGCCTTATCGTCCATAGCTGAAGCATAACTCCCGAACAAAACAATAACAGGTAAATCATAATTCTTTTCCAAATCTTCAGTCAGGCAGGATTCTCTGATTTTTTCCAGATTATAATATAATTTTAGATTTAAGGTTTTTTTAGATAAAACTAACTGGTAAAAAGAGTAAATATCTTCTTTTTTAACTGATAAATAACCTTCTTTTGTGAGTTTAGTTAAATATTGCCTAACAGTGGTGTGGTTTATTTTTAAAATCCTTGAAAGCTCTCGAATACTAAATTTTCTATTTGGTTCTTCAAAAAATTGCTTTAACATAGTTAATTTTCTTTCCATTTGGAAATATATATTTCCATTTGTTTATAAATCTTTCCATTTTCTAAACTGTTATATACTAAAAGTGATTAATTTTCGTACAAATTAATCACTTTTAGTATATTACGTAATTTATTATCACAATTTATATCCATTAAACCCAGAATTTCCTTTATGAATGATTCTCTCAATTAACGGCTCATTTCTTCCAAGATAATCAAGAGACACGCGATTAAGAGAATCTTTCAATTTCTTTAATATTCCAAGTACAGAGATTGCTACTAAGTAAGTTGCCACACCACCTAACCCTAAAGCTACATAAGGAGTGATATTCTCTTTATGATGAAAGACCAAATCTATCACAACCCTCCCCGCAGTAGGAATACTAGCTGAAAGACAAGTATAAGTAATTCCTCTTATTGCGCAATCCAATTCCATACCTTTAAAATTCTTCTCCTGCTCCCATTGTGCGATGAAGTTGTATTCTTTGGTTTTAAGAATTTCGTCTGGCCTTTGTAATTGCCTTGCTATTTCATATTTATTAGCACCTGTCATTCCTTCTTTATTAACAAATTCATATCTACTAACAAGATAATCAAGATATATTTTAGTAATCCCACTTAATGAACTATTGACCAGATTGAGCAGATTAACATCTTTTTGCAGCATTATTTGCCTATCATTTACAAATTTGGATAGTACATTTCCATATTCTACTCTTAGTCCATCAATTATTAGTCTCTCTCCTTCCTCAGTGTCTTCTGCATACGCATCAGCATCTTTCGCGTCGGCATCTTCCCTTTGTTCTTCATCTGCGTTTATCATGCGCTTTTTTCTTATCTTTCCTGCTCTTTTCAATAATCCAAGATAATGCTCATAAGCAGCGATATCTAGAAAATAATCAAATGCCAGCAAATGCATAAGAATACGCTTATTTCTAATGGTTGATGGCTTTTTATATATTCCTATCTTTATTTTCATATCACTAATTATTCGAGGTATTACACTCATATCCTCTTCTCCTGTTACCAATAATTTATCATATTGATCAGAATAGAAAACACTTTCTCTTAACAGAACATACCCTTGATTTAATATCTCTATGAATGCTTCTCTTCTTGCAAACTTTTGTTTTGATGTTTCTTCAGCTAACATAGAAGTATCAGATTCAAAAAGCGAGTCTATACCTAGCAAACGAAGAGCATGGTTAATTTTTGCAGTGGTGTATCTTTCTGCAGCATATTTCAAGTCCTTCTCGCTGAGGTAATTAAAAAGATCAGGCAAATATCTAACATTAAGTCCGTTAAATGTTCTGCTTAACCCTTCCATTCCCTCTCTTTCAATAATTGTATCTAAATCATACTTTGAATGGGATATTGCAGAATGAGATACTGCATAAACAGCAGATGTTTGTTTTACCTGTTCTTTTTCTTTTTGCTCTTGATGTTGTGCCTTCTCTTGCGCTGCCTTTCCATCAGTTGATTTTTTTGAACCTATACTTGAAAAACATTCTATAACTTTAAGCGGAATATCAACTATTAAATCCAGTAACCTGTATGTACGAGGGAATCTAGCATAAAATTTAGCATCAAAGTGGTTTACCTTCATTTCAAGATAAGTATCTACATTATCTAACCAATCTTTTATCGTATCTAATTTTTTTCTTTTCATTTATTCACCTAAATATGCAAATCGGTTTTATGTAAATATACTTTATTCAAATACGCCTTTTTGAGCTCATTAAATCTGTTCAATGATACTTCATTTGCAAGCATAATCGTATAAATCAAACTGTCTATAAATGCAGCATCTGCTCTTAATTGGAGCACATCTCTTTGTACTCTTTGGTTAGAGATGTTTACACAAATAGTGTATGTTTTTGCAAATGGATTCAATTTTCTGAAAGGCATCCATGCTTCTCTCAATGCCAATATCTTTCTGTTGTTATTGAATTCATAATCACCATTTACGTTTAATGAAGAATAATTATTTGCACTGCATATCCTGTCAACAATATCCTGCACTGCTTCAATCTGTTGGCTATATTGCACATCGTCAACAACATTGCTTTGAGATCCTGCTCTTTTTCCCTTTAATGCTCTCTTGCTGATAGAAATATCTGATAAAATGCCGCCGATATCACCTTCACCTTCAATGTTGAAGGCAGGTATTTTTAAGTTAGGTATTTTAACTGCTGGTTTTTTTCCTTCTTGTTCTTCTAGCTTATCTTGGGTTTTTGTTTTATCTTGAGTTTCTATTTTACCTGCTTCTTGTTCCAGCGTTGATGGCATTGTACCTGCAGGCTCATTTGCCTTTGTATCTTCATCAAGTTTTTGAGAATCTGATTCTTGAGATTCAGATTCTTCTTTAGCTTCTTCCTTTTTTAAGTTTTCATATGGCACAAGGAGTTTATTCTTTCTTAAGAGTGCATCTAGGATTACTGTATAAAAACCATAATCCAAAACATAAAAACCATCAGGATATTCTTTTGTATATTCTTTTTGTGGCGGTTGTTCAGTTTCTTTATGTACACCACCCTCTCCAACACTATTTACAGCATTATCTACAGCCTTCTGTCCTTCTTCCAATCCTTGTTTTTGCTTTAATTCATCAATTCCATGTTCTACAACACGCTTGTCATAATGTAACATTTCATCGATAAGATACTCAATGCCTTGGTTTAGGCTTATTTTATCTTTTCTAATTGGTTTGATATCTGTCATGTTTGATTTGGTCTCTGTTATGTTTGGTTTTGTCTCTGTTATGCTGCCATTTCCATCTGTTGCATTATCACTCTTATTGTCTTCTTTAACATATACGTCAACAATCGGCTCATCCCATAATCTTTTTTCTTTTATTCTGCTTCTGTACCATCCAATACCAAGTGCAGCTAATCCTAAAGAGCAAACAGCGAGAACAGAGTATGCAACTGGTTTTAGTATAGTGTTATAATTGATTCTGTCTTCTTCTGAAGCTTTTGTTTCATTGTCATCTTTTCTATCTTCTTTTGATATTTCTGTTTCATTGCCATTAAAGTTAGATCTTTTTTCATAATTATCTTTTCTTACGGTGTCATCATATTTTTTTCTTTTGTCATCATCTCCTGTTTTTGCCTCTTGTTTTCTTCCCATTGTATAATCATATTTTCTTTCTTCGTCATCATCTCCTTTTTCTATCTCTTGTTTTCTTCCCATTTTTTCAGCTTCAGGATTATTAGCTATTAGTGTTATTGTGGTTTTTTGTCGTCTTTGTTGTTCCCTGTCTTCTTTTGCATGACGATTATCACTTTGTGAACTTTCATATTCAATCACTGTTTCTTTGCTTATCTTTGTAGGTGTTGCGTCGTATTCTGTCCAACCTCTGTTTGGTATATATGCCTCGCATACATTATGAAAGTTTCTTTTATCCAAAACACCACTCTTTCCTTCAATCCCAATATCAAGCCTTGTTGGAATATCATATCTTGCCCTTAATACTGCGCAAAGCGGAGCATTTGCAGTATCACAGTCAACACCCTGCAAGTCAAGGGCGCCATTTACAAAGTTATCAACACCATAAAACCTTCTTGCATTTTCTGGAGAAGTATTATAAATAAAATAATCCCTTAGAATTTTAGTTACTCTCTGCGCAAGCTCATCATAGGTTTTTATACGCCATTTATTAATATCTTTGTCGACTTTTCTAAGTTCTTTTTCAACAGCTTTTGGATATTTAATCTTGAACGGAACATCAAAAAAATGTTTGATTTCACTCCAGATTGTACTTTCTCTCCTTTTTTTCCAAGTTTCCCCCATTATCTTTTCTAGTCTGCTGTCTAACAAATAAAAATGTGTTACACCAAATTCAACTTTTCCTGTTCTATCAGCAAAAGCTTGAACATAGATTGTATCATAATCACTTGGTTCTGTTAAACAAGAATTAAAGCCAACTGTTGCATTTTCTGGCTTGTAGACTAATGACTTTTCTTTTGAATAATATGTTGTGTTTCCTGTGAAATATCCAATTGGTGCTGGAAGAATTGTTTTCGCTGCAACATTTAAGTTAAGTGCAACGCTTATAGTATCCTTCTTTTTATTTGGCACAGCATTAGCTAATAAGTTTACGCAGGTTTTAACCCCTCCATTACGCCAGCTTCCGTCGTTGTTTAATACATTATACGAGAGGAACTTGAAGAAAACATCCTTGTCTGAAGGAGAATATCTTCCAATTATAAATCTCTCATCTGCTTTAGCTTCCTGCTCTGTGCGTTTATTGCATTTAGTTCCTTTGCAGTGCACCCTTGTAACAAATAATTTTTTATTAACTTCTGGCACAAATTCTTTTGGCAGGTTTATTTCGTTTGTATCATATTCAGTGTTATCGCTTTCTGAGTCTGCGCTTGCTTCGCTTGTTAAACTGCCTGTTTCTTTTCCGCTCCTGTAGAGTTTATTGGAAATATATTTTGCAATATCTTCATTAATAAATTTGTCTGTCGGAAGAAGTATATTATCATAAATATATTCTAATCCCGATGGGATTACTTTGTTTAGTGCTGGCCCAATTACTTCTACACCCATAAAGCTAATACCAGCAAGAACGCTAAATATAATAATTGAGTTTCTTGTATGTTTGTATACTTTTCCCAAAAGCTTGTCCCAGTTAAAAAACTGAGTTGAGAAACTATCCATAAACCTGAATTCATGCGAACCAATTTTATGAATATTATCCATTAAATAGTCATAGAATTTTCTGTATGTTTTTTGTTTGGAGTCATTGACAATATCTTCTATTTCTTTAGGCAACTGGTTTCTTGACCTTGAGAATAAATAACCTGTTGGAATTTTTAATATCCTTTTTACAAAACCTACTTTTGAAGGAGTTGTATACATAGTCATTGGGCCATGTTGAACTTCCTCGCCTTCTATATCTTTAGAACATCCAACAAGCTTTTCTTCAATGTTTCTTCCATTAACATCATGTGTTTGCTTAAACCAAATCTTCCCTAATTTACTTTGTTTTAAACCACGATTAACTCTGACGTTATTAACTCTAAAATCAAACTCACTGCTTAGATTTTGCGCAAATTTTTTTACTGCATTAAGCGGTGTTTCAGTAAGAGTTATATTCTCTAATGTAATTCTTGTGCCATCTCTAACATCACTTTCTTCCCCGATTTCAATAAGATAAATTGTTCCATTCCCATTATTTGCAGAAGTTGTATTATTGAGTGGTGTAGATGTTGTATTAATAGGGATTGAATTAGTTTGGATTACATTAGTTTGAGTTGGATTAGTTTGGATTGAATTAGTTTGGGTTGGATTAGTTGAAGTTAAATTTGTTGAGGTTGTGTTAGTTTGGGCTGCACAAGTTTCATTATTTCTTATTTTCCTGACAATTGTTCGTCTGCCAAAAGAATCTATTATTACCTTATCGCAAAAAGAAATACTCGGCTTAAATCCTCTTCCATGCCCGCCAAGATAATATTGTTTCTCTTTCTTTTGTGTGTCCCCAATAGATAAAAGCTTGTAAAGAACATCATATAAATTCATGCCAATGGCATAATCTCTGATAGAAATATCATATCGCTGATAAGCGCCATGTTGTTGGTTGGATGCATTAATTTGTTGTTGGGTTCCATCAGTTTGTTGTGGCACTCTTTGAACAGCTTTAAGCTTTATTTTTAGTGGATAATTTACAGGTTCATCTCTTTTAGCTAAAAATCCGATAAGGTCAGCATAAGCGTCAACAGTATTCTGCACAGCTACTTCTCTTAAAACTTCTTGAGAAGATTGCACCTGATTTTCTATTGTATGTGCAATTTTTCTTTTTGCGTTAGTTGCATCTCTTTTTTCTGCCTCTGCAATTATCTCTTCTAATTTTCTCAGGTTTGGATTGTCTTTTATTATCTCGCCTGCAAATGCAGAAGACAGAGCATTGTCTGACTTTATCACTTCCAAAACATGATATTTAAATGTTATTGTTGGGTTTTTTGGTTTTTCTTGGTTAATCATTTTGGGCAATCCTTAGCATTTCAATTAAATAAAATTCTCTCTTTAATTTATCTTCTTTACTTGAAACTTGATAAAAAGAAGGATGACATGCATTGATTATTAAAAGCCTTTGTGAAGCATCATAATAAAAAGGGCTGTCGTGGTTAAGCTCTGTAGTATAAAGCAATCTCGCCTGTTTTTCATTGACAAATAACTTACCTTTCATTAGTTTAAAGTCATGCCTTTGCGCTTCAAAAACAGATGCCATAATCCTTTCACAGTATCTTTTTATCTCAGTTGTTTCAGTTGTTTTAATTGTTTCACTTATCCTTGTTGTTTTAATTGTTTCATTTATCCCTGTTGTTTCAGTTGTTTTTGTTGCTTCACTTCTTTGCGAATCCGTTAAACGTATGTAATAATCTAACGTCAGCACATAATGTGGTTGGCTATTATCCCTTTTTACGATAAATAAGTCTGAAGGAATTAGTTCATTAAGCTTATCACAACTTGCATAACTTACAGAAACAATATTAGAATTATGATTAAGGCTCTTTTTAAAATATAATAACTTGTAAAAATGAATCATATCTCTTTTGTCTCCCATCTGCTCAAAATTGTAAAAGGGATTTTGGTTTGACCTTGTGTTCAAGAACCACCGTGCACATCTCTCAACATCAACAGTGTTTGATAAATATGCTCCTTCCATGTTAGGCAGTATCACTTTACTGAATACGTCTGAAAGATATCTTCTTAGTTCAGGTGTATATACAAAATCATCTCTTCCTTCAACAGGCTGGAATTGCAGCGGAATTTCTATAACTCCTGAAAATGGAGCGTGTATACTGCAGATTTCATTATCTCCTGACAAATAAACAAGTTTTGTAGTTTGTGCTCTTCTTCCTACTAATTTATCAACTAATCCGTCACTTAACCTTTCTTTTATTAGTGGCTCAAAATATACCCTTGCACTTTCTCCATTATAACTTAATACAGTTGTTTTATTTTTGTTCTCTTCCCAAAAATTAGTTTTATTCACTTGTTTCCCGTCAACAACTACCTTAAATTTAGGTGGGATGTATTTTACTCCTTTTTCTAAAATAGCTCTCTGCGCTTCTGCTCTTTCTTTTGTATAAATATCAGAAATTACACTAATCCTTACTCCTTTTTGTGCAAGCTGTGATTTAGAAAATGCAATATATAATAAGCCATTATGCATAAAATATCTTTGCCTAAATGCATCATTGCAACTGTTTGTGCTGTGTAAGCCATCTCTTGTATTTCTAGCACATCTTGCATCTTTAGTATTTCTTGTGTCTCTAGTACCACTTGTATTTCTAATATCTTGGGTTTCTACAATAACTTCTTTGTGATGTTTCATAACTTCTGCAAGTTTTGCTTTTGCGCCAACACCGAATCTGCCTATCTTGACTTTTCCATTTTTTAGAGTAATATATGGCAAAGGATAGCTCTTAAAAAAGAATTCTCTTGACATACTTTTTCCATCATCTTGTATTGTAAGCCCATTCTGATAAAACCTAAACTCCACTTGTGCAGCCATTGCATCCCTGCTGTTAGAAACTTCTTCGATTAAATATTGATTATCGTTTGGAAACTGAAATTCTACTAAATCATTAAAATCCTTCTCTGCATAGCTGCTCATTTGCACGGGGGTTGGCAGGATTAAAAAACCATGAGTTATTATACTATGTGCAATAGCAACTAATTGTGAGTCTTGAGAACTTTGCAAGTCTTGAAAACTTTGCAAATCTTGAGAACTCCTAGATGGAATATTAACTGGAGTATTAACTGGAAGATTGGAGGAAATATTAAACGGCGCATTAGATAATAATCTCATTATCGCTGGTTGCTTTATCCTACTTAAGAGTTCATGTTTATATCCGGCTGTTCTTCTCTCAAATTCTGCTTTTATTTCAGATATTCTTTTTTCTTTAATCCCTGCCTTCTCGACAATTTCTTCAAGTGCTTTTATTCTTGATTGAAAATCACCAACAACTTTTTCTTGAAGAAATGTCCACGAGCCATTATTTAAAAAAGGTGATGATGAAGGCAAAGGAATATTAACTGCTAATTCAACAAAGGCCCTCACTTCATCATTCTGGTGAGCGGGATTATTTGTGTTTCTTAAACTTCTAATATAACCTAAATTTTTGTTAACAAATTCTTTTGCATCATTATGGCTTAATAATTTATAAGATTGAGATAATGCTTCAAATGCATGATTAAGCCTTTTTGACATTTCCTCTTTTAGCTTTTCCAATGAATAAGCGTGATAATGTTCTGTTCCTTGCAAAATATCTGCTTCAATAGAAAAATAATCGCGTTCTAAACTTAATATGCCCATCAATCCCTGTGAACAACTGATTGTTGAACTATCTGAAACATAATCATGGAATGAAGAATCAATTTCTATTGCTTCATACAAGTTTTCAAAGAATTGTCCATATGCTTGCGTATCTAAGCTTAAGCTGATTAAATCACTTAATGATATAGCTACTTCTAACTTTTTGCCTTTTTCTATCTCTAGTTTTTTACGTTCTCCTATCTTTAATCTTTTTTTCATTTCTGAAAAAAGAGCAGCAGCTTTCATCTTTAATGATGAATAGGTAAAGAGTTTATAAATATTATGGCATTTGTTACTCGCTAATAGTCAAAACCGCAAACTATATAAATAACCTCAAATCTACGATTTCTGATTAGGTGTTCTGAAAAGGTGTTTTGAGACAAGAAGTTAGCGAAGTTAATGTATAGATTTGAGTATGTCGAGCTTCATCCAAAAATCTAACCATTTGCTTTTTTATGCAAAACCCAACAATAATGGTTGGGCGAGCTGAGGCTGAAAGCCGAGGTGAGTAGGATTTTACACAGTAAAATCCGTCCACGCCATTCTTATTGTTGGGTTTTGCTCATACAATTAGTAAAAGAATATAAGCTATTTTTGGATGAAGCTAGTATATCGCTAATAATTATTTGAATTTTAGATTTTGATTTAGGTGAGAAATATGGACGATGATTTCGACGAAAAAGCACCAACAGGAAAAGGAAAGAAAACCTTGAAGGAAATAATGAATAGAACACGGTTTGACAAATACGAGTTAGAAGAATATTTAATGACAGAAGGCGGATTGGAGTAGGATAACAATAGGTATAAAAATGGAATTCCCCTCTACAGATTCTATAAGAACCGCTCAAAAAGATTTGGAAAAAAGGCTTATAGAACAGCGCAATTATGAAGGAAAAAGTGCGGCGCTGCGTTTATTAGGATTCTCGTTCGGAACTGCTGCTGCAATATTAGGTTTTAGATATTTAACTGAAGAAAATTTTTACACAATTACAGTACCAAGTTTATTTAGTGCTATTTTTCTATGCGAACCTAACGTGAGAGATATTTTATACTATCTCGCAGACATTACTCTTGGAGAAAAAGTGATAGTAGAAAATTCTGTTAAGATTGATGCTAACGACGTGGTTAGAATTAACAAACTTGCTCCAAAAGTAGAATATAATGCATCAAAATTAAAAAGTGAACCACAAAAATATCTAGACGAACAAATAAAGTACTTTCAAGAAGCTAAAAGTTTTTTTGAGGAAGGTCAGAAAGAAATAATGCAAGGTTCCAACAGAATGTTATTCATAGAGGCAGATGTTCGTAATTCAGAACGATTTGAGCCAGAAGAGTTGGTAAGATTAAAGAAATCCGCTTACAAAGTATACTACTCTTTAATGCATTTAATTCGTGGAAAGACTTGGCGTTCGAGTATGTATAAAATTATTCTTGAAGATAAGCATATACTCTCTGTACTCCAATTAGTAGCAGCAGCATTGAATTACGGCATAGAATTTTATTCAATAGCACAAACACAGCCTGAAAACAAACCATTTATCGAAAAGATAGGCAATTGCATTGCATTATCCACAGACTTACATTGGCTTATTACAGATATAGCTGTTCGCCAACAGCAGAAAATAGGAGTTAGGGAAAGGGTTTACACTGATTTTTCCTCATCAGCAGAGTAAAGTGATATAGAAAAAAGAGGCAATTGCCAAATTCAGTTGCTATATAAAGACAACTCTTTTTGAACTTGTTTTATTCTTATTTTAGATAATAATTTGAATTGTTCAAGAATAAATGCAAAACAAATTATTGTTTCAACAGTT
>JACQSP010000071.1 GCA_016205905.1 Candidatus Woesearchaeota archaeon | reverse complement strand
GCGTAAAACGCATAGCTGGCGAATTAAATAATCTGATAAATTTATTTAATTCGCCCAATATAGTAAATGCAACGATTAATTATTAAAATATAGTGCATTTACTATACTTTCAAGCTGTCAAGCTTTCTAACTTTCAAACTTCTAAAAGTTTTTTATAAGACGTGTGACTTCGTCCTTGTCCGTGCTAAAAGCTAAAGGAAATATTGATATCACTTCTTTTCACTCATCATCCTTGCACACATCATAGAAATCACACTGGCCTGAATGCCATTTGCATAAAGAGGTAATATTCTTTCGATACTGTTTCTTGTCTGTTGTTTTTGTGTTTTCATGTATCTTTGCAACTTCTCTTTTTGCCATCTCAACCAATTCTTTGTCTACATCCAGATACAATGGTGCGCTGTCAAATTTTAAGAAGTCCAAACCTGCTTTTTTTGGCAGAAATCCATGCTTCTCTTGATATAACAGTGCATAAATTGCCAATTGCAGGCGGTATTCATTTGTCATTACTGCCTTTTTGCTTGTTTTGTAATCAATTAAATGAACTTCTTTTTCGCATTTTCCGCAATTGTTTTTTTCATATTCATATATTGCATCAATAAAACCCCTGACACCATGCTCCTCTGAAATAAACTCCTCCTCTGTCTTTGGCGTGTGTTTTCTGAAGGCGTTTACCAATCCAATCTGATTCATTTCTTCTGCCACATTGTGTATAAATCTTTTAAACCACGAAATAACCATTTCTTTAGTTTCCTCATGGTAGAAATTAATTTCATTCTGCGTTAAGTCTAAATCGTTTATTTCATCAGCGTTTTCATTCCAGTGTTTCTTGAACAATTCCATCAGTACAATCCTTAATTCAAACATGAAATTGCTCTCGCTGACTTTAGTAATATCAACCTTAAAAAAATCTTCAAGGACAGAATGTGTTAACTTGCCTCTTATTAAGTGAATTGAAGGAAAAGTTTCAAGCTCTTCAATGTAATTATAATAATATTTTCTTGGGCATTGGTTGTAAGTATTAATGGAAGAAGGCGACTGTACTCTTGCGAACTTATCACTTTTTATTTCTCTGGCTCTGTGGTTATCCTTTTCTTTTTTATTTTTTTCACTTACCATTTTTTCATCCATCAAACTCTCAAAAAACTGAGCTTTTATAAATATTTTTGTTGTGGAAGATATAATTCTTCTTATCTCTTCTAATTCTGTTAAACTAATTTACACACTGTATCCCTCAGTGATGTCTGTCATTTTGGTGTACACTCAAATTCACACAACAACATTTAAAAATTGATTTCTATTCCTCTGCTGTGATTTCAGATTAGCGGAGGTTTTATTGTGATATCTAATCCATGGGTAGTATCTACAGGAGAAAGAGAGCATAACAAAAGCTTAGACCAATGTATTTTGAGAAATCTTAGAGATATCCTTGTTCGCGATGGAATAGGCGTTAATGATGTAGGTATATTCGGTGAGAACGTACATACATTAGATGAATGTAATGCAAAGAAGATTGTTCTTTATTCAGTTGGCTCTTCTTCGAGAGATACTTATCTTCCAGACTGCGCAGATACAGATATTGATGTTGTGATAAATCAAGACGACACTTCAGGGTTTAAACATTTTATAATGGCTGCTCTGCAGAGAGATGTGCCTGCATTGGACTCATTGAGCAGGATGGATTCTGATTTTGACGCACAGCCAAGAATGTCTTATACTTATAGAAGAGAGCGAAGAGTTGATTTGAGCATCAGGCCAAAATATGACGTCAGGACTTTGGAATATATTCTTTCTGTGAAAGACTGGACTGAAGATTCAAAGCTTGAGATGAGAAAAACCAAGCACTTTTTCAGGACACTTGGTGTGTATCACCGTTCCAATCATGGAATAAATGGCATTACAGTCGAAAGAATGATTTTAATGTATGGTAATCTGGGAAGATTATGTGCTGAGATTCTCAAAGCAGGTTTGCCGAATAAACACTTTGGCAGTGCTAAACCAAAAAGAGAAGAAATAGTGCCTCTGGAAAAAACATCATTTGAAGTATGTTTTCCAACTGATTCAGGGAAGGGGCTTTTTAAACAATGGGTGTGCCAGAATCCAAAAATGTGGCAAAGAATTGTATTGGGTGCATATAATTATCTAAGAACTGGTGAAATAGGGGATAAGACTTATGATTATGGTGACTTTAATAAGGAATATTCTTCTGAAGGCTGGCATGTATTCAAAATAAATGCAAAACTAAAAAATGTGAAGGATATCGAGAGAATCCTCTTTGAAAAAACAAAAAGATATTTTGAATCACACCGCGAAAGGATTAGAGATTATGATATCTATTCGTGGGGAGATGAGCTATGGGTTTCTATGAAACCAAGACATAGGAAAAAACAACAGCATTTATCAAATTTAATTGAAGAAAACGTGAAATTATTCAGAAACGCATTTTTCTTTGAGCTTAATCCTTGGATGAAATATAAAGATCCAGAAGATTTTACAATAAAGCCAAGAACACAGCTTACAAATCATGGGCATACACCAAGCGGCTCAAGATATGTTATTCTTGTCTCTAATCAACGCTACTTTCAATTGCTGAAGCAGTTAGTTTCATCTGACCCAAAATACAAAGCTAACTTAGTCGGTTCTTTTGGCACTGGTGGGAATATTATGAGATATTCTTTTGGAAAAACAAATTTTGATATTGTATCTTGTACAGGACAGACAAGCGCAGCAAAATGGGCGGAGATATGCATTGGTTTTGGTGCAAGATACATTATAAACATAGGAATGGTTGGCTCTTTAGTTGACGAGCATCAGCCAGGAAATTTTGTGATAAGCGGCGAGTTTTGCAGAATGGACAGGGAAGGCGCAGATATGGGAACTGATCCTTATTCATTTTATTTTGCGCCAATGCCTACAAAAATAGTTTCAAGCCCAACACTTGTAGACGCATTGATTTATTCTGCGGGAAATTTAGAGATTGATTATAGTATTGTAAAAATGGCTACAGTGCCTGTTTATTATCAAGATTTTGCTTTAATAAGAAGGTTAAGAGAGACAGGTTTTGCGACGACAGTTGATGAAGAAGCAACAAATATTGCAGCAGTGATGGGTTTCAGGAGCCAGAAAGTAGGTTCAGATGATTCAAGAAGGCTTCATTTTGGCGGCATATATTTTATTTCAGATGTTTATCCAAGAACAGGAGGCCATCTTGACCATAGGGATGACTTTCAAATGAAAGAAAGATGCTCTATTCTTACCTTAAAAGCAGCAATTGATGCGTTTAAGTATATTGATAAGGGTTATGTGATGGGTCCTGATACTATTATGATGTCTAAAGCATCTTGATTCAACTTTGTCAATCCTAGTATTTTAAAGTTTAAATTTATTATTGCAGATTAAATGAAAAATATTATATTAAATTTACAATAATTATCATGACAATACAATATGCATGCATTCTAGAGCACCTTGATGTTCTCGACGATAAGGTTGACATAAGCCTGTGTAGGAATTGTAATGTTCAGCTTAACTTTTATCATGGCTTTGATGCAGATCATGCTAAATTGATGTCAAGGCTTGAGAAGATGAGCATAGCTGTCACCTCAATTCATCTTCCTACTGTTGCTTTTTCTGACGAGGGATTTATGCCGCTGTTAAGAAAGGCGAAAGAGCTTTATGGTGTGGGATTATTAACTTTGCATCCTTCAAAAGCTGAAGAAGGGAAAGACTTATCTCAATATAAAGAGCAGGAAATATGCGCATTGGAAGGAATGGCAGATGAAATACATGATTTAGGATTGCTTGTTTGTATAGAGAATTTTCCATTTGAGAATAATAGGTGGGTATACTCACCAAATGGCATATACACACTTTGTTCTGAAACTAATTTGCCGATAGGAATTACTTATGACACAAGCCATACAACACCAGGCGTTAACATTCTCGACGAATTTCAACAAGTTGCAGACAAAGTTAAAATACTTCATTTAAGCAATCGAGATTCCAGCGATCCTCAGCATTGGAAAGTGCATTTGCCTTATAAAAATGGCGAGCTGCCAGCTGAGGAATTGTTAAAAAAGTTAGATTTCTTTGGTTTTGACGGGATTGTTGTGTTTGAGTATGCAAAAAAGTATTATGCAGAGATAGTTTCTGATTATAGGAGATTTATTGGCAGATAAGTTCATGTTTAATACCTTCACTAAATTTTTTTGCTAATAATTTTACTAAAAAATATGAACCCTTTCTTGATGAAACTTAAAAGACAGTAAAATATTTAAACCCGCACAGTTATGGTACTGATAAGTTTGATGTAAGTCATAATAAATCATTATGATTAGATGGTTTGAGGGGCTATAAATTCTATAAAACAATACTGCCTTCAAACCATCTTACTTTCATACCATCAAACCGCCTTATCATGTGGATTTGCAAGCTTAAATGGAAGCATGACTGCATCATCGGAAAAAGATGCGAAAAGTTTAAGGTCAAAGTAATAGGTTATCCTATAGATTTCTATGAAGAAAATGCAGATCTAACTATAAAAGGAAAAGGAATAAGCAGGAAAGACAAGAAGAAAAAAGCAACCCAGCAATATTATCTGCATTTTGAGAAGATTTACGGCGAAGAAACCAAGATTAAGCAGTTTTTTTCAGATTTTAAGAAAGACAAGAGATTAAAGCATTTAGAAATAGAAGGCAATACTTTTTTCTTTGCGTATAAAGTATCAAAAGAAGATATTCCTACTGCCCATTATTCAAAAAGAATATTTTTTCTGAAGCCTGTTATTGTTGACGAGAAAGGATATGAATCATGGGAGATTGCGTCATGGAGCAAGGAAAATCTGATGGATTTTATCAAAGAAACAAAATCTAAAATAAAAGACATGATTGACTTCAAGGTATTGAAGATTGAAAAATCAAAACTCAGCGATATTTATTTCCCGCAAATCTTGCCGGAGCTTTCTCTAAATCAAAGAAAAGCATTAGAGCTTGCAAGCCACGAGGGATATTTTAATTATCCCAGAAAGATTGAATTAAGGCAGCTTGCGAAGATTATGAAAATTTCTTTGTCGACATATCGTGAGCACTTAAGGCGTGCTGAGGCAAAGATTATTCCTAATGTCAGCGAGAATGTGTAAAGCTCAATGTTTGAGTGTTCTTCAGCCAATATTATTCAATCACTATTAGTACCGCACTATTGCGGGTAAAATTAGTTATACTACTTGCTGCTTCTGTTTGTTTGGTGATTTACATGGTAAAAATAATTAATGTAGTAGATGTAGCAGTTAGTTTAGACAGAATAACAGATAAAATAACTGATTGTGATATAAACTTCGAGGACAAAAGCTCAGCAAGAGCTGGTAGTATTCACTATAATTGAAAGAGGAACAATAATAGATTCTCTTAAATATCTTGCTTGTCCTTCTGATAAATCTGAGCTTAAGCTGAATATAGGCAATGCTGATTTTATATCAGACGGTGAATTTCTCTGCACAAAGTGCGGGATAACTTATCCTATAACTAATGGCGTTCCTTATTTCTTCTCAAATGGGAATGGGGTTGAATGGAATAAAGATTTAACAGGTACACAGATAATAGAATCCATCTCTGGAACAGTTTCTAATAAAGAATTAACATGGAATAAGATTCTTTCCCTTACCAATTTCTTGCTTGAAAAGCTGAATGACAGGAAAAAGGCTATTGATGCAATCTTCTTTCTTGTATCATCTGTTGCAAAATTAACTGATGTAAATGTTGAGACAAAGGCTTTTCTAATGCAGGCTGCAACAGCTGCAAGATATGATTGTGAAATCTATAGGGGTACATTTAAACTTCCTGTTGGTATTTTTGAATACCTCGTCTTTCAAGTGCCAAAGGAAGACAGACAGCAGTTTATTAAATATGAGTATTACCCAAATACTTTCAAGCAGGGAATAATTGTAGAAGGCGCTTGCGCGACAGGGGAATGTTTGAATCAACTTGAACAGACAATCCTTTCTTATAACCGAAATACATTTGCTCCATGCATTGGTCAAGGCTTTGATCCAAAACTTATCAATCTTGGTATTTCTTCTGGGTTTTATCTTGGCGTTGACATCTCAGGGAATATGATTAGAACAGCACAGAGAAGATATGGATTTTTGAAAAGAAATACTAAACTAAAAAAACTATTTGTTCAGGGTGACATATGTAATCTGCCTTTGAGAGAAGGCTCTGCATCTCTTTATGTTCTCAATAATGTTTTTGATAGAGTTGTTGACCCTTCAATGGCTTGCAGAGAAGCAGATTTTATCCTTAAAAGAGAAGGAAGTAATTTTGTGTTGAGCAATTGTGATCCTTTGCAGTTCGCATACACAACAGAAGAAGGAGTAAACATTGTTTTTGTCCCGCCTGAAAAACAGCTAAGCTTAAAAGAAGGGCTTAAGATGGCTGGCTTTAACCCATCATATGAAGAGAATGGTGTCTGGAAACTTGAAACTGTTGCATATGGCAAAGAAGCTTTGCCTTATTTGTCTTTAGTAGGAGAAAGGTAACGAGGTAACTAAAATGACCGCAATACCAATAAATGAAACAGTGCCTATACTTAAGGGGCTTAATTTGTCAAATGAAAAGCTCCAGAAAACAGAAAACGCAAACAAAATGCTTTTGATAGATATTGAAACATCAAATGTTTGCAATCTTAATTGCAAATATTGTTTTAGGGATGTATATGGAACAAAAGAAGCTTTGAAAAGCGAATTACCGCTTGCTGAAAGATTGAGGCTGATTAAAGAAGCAAAAGAGCTTGGCTGCGAAACAATCAAAATCACAGGGGCAGGCGAGCCATTTGCCGACGCTGGTGTATGGGATATGATAAATTATGCAAACAAGTTGGACATGTGGGTTATGATCTTTACAAACGGCGCTCTGCTAAATAAAGAAAAGATTGCAGAGCTCTACAAAATGAATGTCTCGCTCATAGTGAAATGCAATTCTCTCGACGAGAGAAAAGAGGATGAAATGGTCGGCAGGCAGGGCTATGCAAAAAAAAGAAATGAAGTTATAGAAATGCTCATGGACGCTGGTTTCAACAGGTCAAAGCCAACACGTCTTGGAAGAGACCTTGTCATCACAAATATCAATAAGGATGAAGTCTATGAAAGCCTGAAATGGTGCAGGAAAAATAATGTGTTTCCATTGTTCAGGCCATTGATGCCGATTGGCGCGGCTATCAATGTCAAAGAATGGGAAATCTCAAAAGACGAGTTAAAACAAATGTATGAAACAGCGAGAGAAACAGACAAAAAAGAGTTTGGCATTGAATACGAGCTTACTTTGCCGTACATGGGCGGTGTTTGGTGCAGGCAATTGCACTATGCAATCTATGTAAATATTCTTGGAGAAGCATATCCATGCACAGGCTCGAAGAAATTGCTTGGAAATTTCAAAACAGAGTCATTGAAAGAGATTTGGAACAGCGGTGATGCAAAGAAAATAAGAAACACACCATACAGCAGCTGCCCTCTGCGTGAGTCATACTGGCGGGGGGAAAAGAATTATGATTGTGTTTAACATTACGCTTATTTTAGTAAAATTATGATTGAATGTGATATCTTGCTTCATAATCATCACTTTAAAGTAATATCTAAACAAAAATTTTATAAATAGTTCTTTGTTTCCTAATCACATGAATGAGACACAAAGCACTCTTTTTCCTAGTCCAATAAACAGCCAAGAACACTTAGATAGCGCTAGGGAAATAATTAGAACAATTGAAGATAGAATTGGCTATTCCAACGGATTAATCAAGACTGGTTTTAATTCAGATTCTTTAAATACTGCAGATAATTCTCTTCTTGCTTTTGCGAAATATTTCTTAGGCGAGGTTGATGAAGCAAGAAGAATAATCCGCTCAATTGAAGAACAGATAGGTTATACCGACGGATTAATCAAAATAGGTGTTTGTTCTCAACAAGAATCTGTATCAGAACAAAAAGCATCATATTATGCAAGACTCAGTTCTAAAAGTAATATCTATTTTGCGCTTGCATTGTCAATATTAGGAGAATCTCAAAAAGCAAAGGATATATTTAGTAATGTTGAGAAAAGAGCAATTTGTGATGATGGAAGGATATATCAGAAACTTGACACAAATCAATCCACTTTTGGCAGTGAGTTATATTTATTTCCAGATGTTTATCTTGTTTTGGCAGAGTATTTTACAGGAGATATTACTAAGGCAAAGACCCTTTTAAGAAAAGTAGAGGAATATCTAATAATGAGAACAGAGTTAGGTTTTAATCGTGAACCTAAAACATTAACAGAGTTAACTAAAGAAAGCGCAAAAGGAATGGGATCAGGGTCACCTTTTAATGAGGCTATTATTACTGTTATTAAATACATGAAAGGTGATAAGATTGGAGCTGAAAGATTACTACAAAAAATAATTAAGGATTATAGTGAGGATTGTTGGATAACTGCTAACTCAATTCATAATTTATGGGTAAGAGATGAAGATCGCCATATTTACAGAACTAATGATAATCTGGCTGTGGCTATCGCTCATTTAGCACAATCTGGTGTGATGGATGAGTATTTTGACAGAATAACACAAATTATTAGGAAAGAAAAACAAAGGCAAGTAGAAGACAAAAAGGAATCAATATTACCTAAAAATGAAAGGAGAGCTTTAAAGTGGGTTAGATTGGAAATGGAAACTGGAACTTTATTTAGCAACCTCTTTTCAAAAGTAAAAGATGTTCATAAAAGCACTCATTCTGAATTAGAGGAATATACTAAGATAACAGGCCGTGTTTTATTTTACTGTTTACACTATGCTGCAATGCATGGTTCTTCAGCTGCTACCTCTTTTGCTAATTACTTTAGAGATTTAAGAAAAGATAGGGAAGAATTATATCGAGAAGGAGTAATTGCACAATATGTAGAAAAAGACTTGGAAAGAGCAATAATCTGTTATCAAAGAAGCGGATATCTTTCTCATGCTGCAATTGTCGCTGATAAGTTAACTACCCGATTCATGGAGAATATTAGTATAGCATGTGGTCAACATACATCTAAAATAAAAAGATTGTACAGGCTAATGAGGAGCGCATATAAATCAGCTGATCAAGAAGACAAAGTTATTTGGATAGATCATCTAATGGGTAGAAGGCGTGGAACTCAACAAGTTGAGAACAGAGTAGGGCAATGGACTGATTCTGCAAGAAGGCTAGAGCAACAAGCAGAAACTCTTAAACAAGGAACTCAAGATAAGACAGCAGAACGGCAGACACAAAGCTTGCTTAGAGATGCAAGTGAGTTATATCTTAAAGCTGATAACCATCAGAGAGCTGCTGAATTACTAGTATCAATTGGCGACTTAAAAAGAGCAAGTGCTATTTATGAAAAGAACCGCGACTTTGAAGATGCTGCTAAGTTACAAGAACAAATGGGGAATACACAAAGAGCAGAAGAATTGTTTGAAAAAGCTTTTTTAGAGTATGAATTATTAGCAAAAGCATTAGGAAGATCAGGAACAGGCATTATAATGTTTGGAAGTATTGGGGTTTATCGTCTAGCTTCTCAAAGATTAGCAAACGAACGAGGGTGGGATGAAAATAGAATCACTCAAATTTATGCAAGAAATAATTTTCTAGAGTAAATTTTCTACTAAATTTCCTAAATTTTTATAAATCTCAACATAACACCACATCATATGAGGTTTCATTTATGTCAGATTTAAGAGATGTTAAAGGGATTGTTGACATTGAAGAATTAAGAAGATTCGTTGATGAGACTAAATGGATTTGGCCGTATGAGGAATTGCTTGTTCTCTACGATCCTAGAAATAATATTGTTCTTTTAGGAGAAAATTATGGCCCAGAGAACTGCTGTTTTGGTGATACAACCAGATTTCATAACATCAAAGAAGCAAGTAAAGATATAGTGCTAGATTCCTATTTAAGCGGAACGTGGACATTTTATATGGTTAAGCCAGGAATTGAAGCAAAACTTAAGTTAATTCCTTCTTTTGCTCCTGCTGGAATTGAGTCAGTAATGCTGCAGCAAGATAAACAAATCAATAAACAAACCGATGAACAAGCTGATAAACAGATTGATAAACAAGCTAATAGACAAGCTGATAAACACGCCAGCCATACAAATAATAAAGCAGTAGTTACTTACGCAGGTTTAGGCGGTTATGGTGTCAGCGCAAGTTATTCTCGAGGTGTTGCAAAAGGTGTTGAAGCTGTCGAGATTTTTGAAGCTGGCGGCGGAGAAAGATTAGGCAGGGCTGGATTTACTTTGCACACTTATCATCTGCTTACGTTTGGTGTCGACGACACAGATAATCACGATACTGGCGCAACTTATGCTCTTGTGAAAAGAATCGGTGTTGATCTGCAAACCTCTGCCAGAATGCAGTATGGTGAACCTGTTGTAAAGCTTTTGTTTGCGCCGGAAGTTCAATTATATCCTTTTGCGCCGGATAAAACAAAAAATTGCTTTGCATCAGGTGTAAGCTTTGGGGTAAGAGATGGTGTTGATGGTTTGGATGATTTTCTCGTCGCTAATTTTGTTAAACAACTTAAAGAATATACCTCAAGCCCAAACACAGGATTAATTATTTATTCTGGCGTATGGATCACAGAAGAAATGATGGCTTATTCTGACAGGGCAAGAAGAGAAATTATAGATTTAGAAGATGCGTGTCATAATGCTTTTAAAACATTAGAGCAGCAGGGTTTTATGTTTCATGAAATTACAGGCAGTAAAGGATTAATAGGAGCTGCTGCTGTTCCAGGCATGTTATATTGGCCGGATGAAGCAGGAAAAGTCTTGCCGGAACACAGAAGAAGGTTTATAGCAAAAGGCGACCCAAGAAAATAATTATTATTTTTATCAGTTGTCAATGGTCAGGTGTCAGAAACGGGTTTGCCGTATGTCGTTCGTCGTCTGTCGTATAACGGACGATGTTAATAATTGTGAAATGATGTCCACGACCAACATCTGACGACAAACGACCTACGACTAACGACTTACTTATTAATCATAGTGAACGTGGTTACGTCCAAGAAATAAAAAGAATACAATAGTCCAGCAACTTACCTTATCAATCCAATCAGCCAGCCTGTTCCAATAAAATAACTCAATAAATAGCCAAAAAGAAAACTTGGAACAAAAGGAATGCCAATTTTCACATCTATCAATAACTTTCTGCCTTTTTCATCCTTTAATTTTCCGTGGGCTTTCAGGCTTATTAATTTTTGAATCTGCTCTTTTGAAATGCCTAAATCCTTTGGCCCTGTAATATATACTCTTCCTTTTCCTTCGCCAGTATCCACAAAAACATCACTGCTGATCCAATCCCCTTCTGTTAATTCTTCAGGCTGGACATGTTTTATCATAGAGCTTTGCTCAGTTGCTTTGATAAAAAAGTACATCCAGTATGCGATTATTACAAGTATGCTTAATCCCAACGGCACAATTTTGAGAATAAAATATTTTGCAAAGAAAAGTAAGCCAACTGAAGAAAGTATAATCACTATAAATCCAACTCTTATTATTTTTTTTGTTATGTTCCTTCTCATATCCAAAAGGTATATGAACTCAGCAACAAATCCCTTTCTGTGTTTAATAGCAAGAACAATTGTCCAGAATAGCCCGTAAACTGCTCCGACGACAAAACTATACAGAATAAAGCTGAATAAAAACGGCACTTGAAGTTCCCAAGACACAACCATTTCCTTTAAAGGCCATGAAGCAGGTATTCCGATTAACGCGCCAATACCCATTATCATCTTGCTGTCTCCGCCGCCCCATTGGCCGGTGTAAAACATAATGCTGCCTAACACAAACATGGCTGCTAATCCAATTATGCTACTGAGCAATATCCAGAAATCCCAATAAATTACTGAAAATAATAATGATACACCTATCCCTGTAAACATAAGCCCATAATTTAACCAATCAGGAACTTCCCTTTTCTTCAGGTCAGTAAATGAGCCAATCAATAATGCTGCAAGCCCTATTAAAAAAATAAGTATGTTCATTGAATATCACACTACTCCATTTTATTACTCATTTCAAAGTGAGAAACAACAGCAAAGTTTATAAACTTTATTATCTTCCCATAAATTAATGCTCGACGTCCTTAACTTTCTAAAGAAAAAAGAAAAGCCTGCTGAAATAAAACATTTAGTTATTTCTATCAAAGGAATTATTGAGTGGGCAAAGAAAAATGAAAAGCCCTTGGAGGAAGTTTTTTTGCGCAGGAACAAACTAATTCTTGATTTGGTTAACTTAATCATTGAAAAAGATATACCTATTTTTACAATATATATTCTTTCAGAATCAACGTATTTAAAATCAAAAGAACCAGATAACTTAATTCAAACAACAAAAGCACAAACTCAATCACAAAACCAACCAATGACACAGGCACAAATTCAAGCGCAAAAACCAGAATATCAGATTAAAGCATTTGAAGCAGGCGAAGAAACAGATAATAAAGAAAAAGAAGAATATGGAGAAAATGAAGAAAATGAAGAATATGAAGAAAATGAATACACCCAATTGACAGAATCATTGACAGAATTTTTTAACAAACTTGCAAATGAAGAAATAATTCATAATAAAAAAGTAAAGATTTCAGTTTTAGGGAAATGGTACGGCCTTCCCGGCATGGTTGTGGAATCGATTAAATCTGTTATTGATAAGACAAAGGATTATGACTCATTTTTCCTTAATTTTTGTGTCAATTATGACGGCCAAGAGGAGATTATTGACGCTTTTAAGCTGATTATCCGCAGCGTTGAAGGCGAGAATATTAATGAATATTTAGTCAATAAAAATCTTATCAAAGAGAATGTTTACAGTTCGTATTTTATCCCGCCAGACATAATTATTGAGACAGGCATAGACCATAAGTATTCAGGCGTTTTATTATGGGATTCTGTAAACGCCAAAATATTTTTTATTGAAAAACTATTTCCAGACATAGATAAAGATGATGTTGAAAAGATATTGCAGAATAAGTGAATGATTTTAACTTTTTTAATCTATTTTTCTCGTTATTAGTCGTTATTCACTCACAACATGTTATTCGCTCCCAGTTCGTTTGTGGGACGCAGTCCACGGTCACATGAAACTGTTTGAAAGCTTGAACCTCTGAAAGCTTGAAAGTGCGCCATATGAGTCGTATTTTCAAGCTGTCAAGCTTTCTAACTTTCAAACCATCTTACCTTTTTATTCGTGAATCGGTTGGACATGCCAGGAACGAAACAAAAATCATTACACTCTCCATTTTAAATTTAAATATTTAAATAAACTTTATTATTTCTCTTCCAAAAACCCCAAACCCTCGTCAATCGTTGTCATTTCCACACCAGTTGACATATCTCCAACAATAAAACCATGGGAATTTACAATTAAACCGCTTGCAACATTCTGGCTTCCGAAGTTGATGGTTCCGTTGGTAAATTCATTTATTTCCAGCAATACACCTAGCTCTTCCTTTTCATTATCAAGAATTCCAGATGTTACAATCGCTTTATCTTTTCTGGTTGCGCATAAAGAGCCTGTTATTCCGTGCAGGGCAATTGTGCCGGGATGAAGTGTAACATTTAATGCCTGTCTTATGTCTTTTTTTACTCTTGCGCTGAAATCAGGGTTGACTAATGCGCCTTTATCATTGCACAGTATATTATTACCCAATGCAGTTAATTCCGTTGAAATCACCTTGCATTCCATGTTTACTTCTTTGCAAATCTTTTTTATTTCTTTGATTTCATTATCAGTTGCAGTTGATGGAACAAGAAGGCAATTGTTATTTCCAGCGCAGAAAACACCGACCATTCCTGTGCTGCATATGCTTATTTGATAAACTGGAATTTTCAAGGCTTTTCCTATTTTTTCAACATCATGTTTACTAAACCCATGTCCAACTAAGCAAACCTTGTCATTTGCAAATCCGAATAATCCTATATAAGGATTGCCCTGATAATTTGTTTGGTAGATGTGCATTTTCTTTAGAAGTTATTTTAATTTAGTTTTTCAGTTGTTAATTTCCTCATCTTTTTCTATATTTTCTATGTTGATTTCATTTTCAACTTCTTCTTTCAGATTATTCTCTTCTTCATTATTATTATCATCTATTACCTTCTTTTTTTTTATATCCCTTTTTTCTTCCTTATCTTCTGCTTTTTTCTCTTCTGTCTTTTTGAATTTTTTAACTTTGGTTTCTTTCTTTGTCTTCTTTGTTTTATCTAATTCTTCCTTAAATAGAGCAGAATTGCCTTCTTCTTTTTCAATGTTTGCTTTATATTCGCTTTTTATTGTTTCAATTTCCTCTTTTATTTTAGTAGGATCAATTACCTTTCCTTTTGGCATATAAATATCAATCTCTGCCAAATGGTATTCCTGCTGCAAATCAATTTTTTGCTGATTTGTGAGATGAAGCAAAGGTATGAATGTGTAAATCTTATCTTTTTTTGTGTCAGAAGGCAATAATTGGCTGAAAGTCAGCTTCTCTACTCTTTTGCTGAAAAAATGATTAAGTATCTGCCCATAAACCGCGCCAATTATATCTGTAATATCAACGCCTCTCTTAGGAATTTCCATAGTCACTTCTTCCATATCTTCATATCTCTTTACTCTTCTTTTTCTTACTTCTAAGGCTTGCTGCAATGCTTCTATTAAATCATAAACACTGACCTTTCTCTTTCTTGGCTGCGGCGTTCTGGGTATCAGCTTGAATTTCTCTTCATCTGTTATAACCCTGCCTTTTTCTAGGAACTGCTCTTCTAATTCATCATAAAACCCGTCTTCTCCCTGCTCGCCCATTGCTATTAATCTGTCTAATTCGCTTAAATCATCTGTCAGTAGCTTGTTTGATTTTAATCTTAACAATATCGCTGCTGCTAGTATAATTTTGCCAGAAATCTTAAAATCCATTTCTTTCAGCTGTTTAACCATATCCAAGAATCTTTTTGCAAGCGCAGAGATGTCTATATCCCATGGATTCATTTCTTCTGATTTAACAGCTTCAAAAATAATATTCTGCCAAGTAACATCCTGCTCTTTGAAAAGCATGTCAAATAATTTGTCTTGCATAAGTCTAAAACACCTACATTTATATATAAATCTTTCCAAAAGCTTTAAATATACTTGGTTAATTCATTAATTAAGCAAAACTTTAAAATATACACATGGGCTCTTAGTCTAGCGGCTATGACGTCGCCCTTACATGCGCTTGAAATAATGAGTTATAATGTATTTAACTTCAACAATTTAATTAGCGCTTAGAAAGGCGGAGGTCACCGGTTCGAATCCGGTAGGGCCCATCATAATCACAGGTAATCAGTAGAAGTTTAGTTGGCAGTTTATAGTTACTGAAACTAAATTTGTTGGTGTTGACGCAGTTAATCTATGGGGTAGGCAGGGTTTAACTATGGTTTTCACACAGATAAATTAAGGCGAGCTGAGATTGACACTGTTAATCTTCGGGGCGGTCCGATGCACATGCTCCGGTTTATAGTAAATTATAAACAAACAATAAAACGATATTTTAAACAATATTAATAAGGTAATCCATTGTTTGTAATCATTAACAATTAAGTATGATGTTTGTTGACGCAGTTAATCTCTGGGGTAGGCAGGGTTTATCTCGGTTACACACAGAAATTAAAGCGAGCTGAGATTGACGCTGTTAATCTTCGGGGCGGTCCGGTGCACATGCTTCGGTTTATATGACGTATAAACAATAAACAAGCGATATTTTAAACAATATTAATATAACGCGGCGGTAGTATAGTGGTTAGTATGCGGCGTTGCCATTTGCTTTAATCAAATGAATTTCAGATGAAAAACATAGATAAAAGCAATGTAAAAACGCTGGGACACGGGTTCGAATCCCGTCCGCCGCATTGGACTTTTTAGTTAAGTTAATCTTTTAAGTTAATAAACCAAGGTGAGAAGATGGATAGTCTACCTATAACAAGAGAAGAAGCAGTCAGTTTATTGAAAAGTATGCCTCAAGCTAATTCTGACATGAACCATTATTTAGAAACAGAAGCAATTATGAGGGCTTTAGCTGAAAAGTTTGGTGAAAACATTGAATCTTGGGGTATGCTTGGTTTATTACATGATGTTGATTGGGCGTTGACAAAAAGCGATTGGAGAGAACATTGCATTAAGGCAGTAGAAATACTAAAAGAAAAAGGATTTAGTGCTGAGTTTATAGAAAACATGCAATCTCACGGATATGGTTATAATGAAATTCCTCTATTAAAAGACAAAAAAAGAAACACAAGAATACAGCATTGTCTTATCGCTGCAGAAACATTGACTGGAATCATTTATGCATATGCCTTAATGAAAGGAAAAAAAATATCAGACATGGAAGCAAAAGGGTTAAAGAAAAAGTTCAATGATAAAAAATTTGCAGCGAATTGCAGCAGAGAGCAAGTAAAAGAAATAGAAATGGCTGGATTATCTCTGGAAGATTTTTTTACTTTATCTATAGAAGCAGTTAAAAAAATAAAAGCCCAAATTGGCTTGGAATAGGATACAGATTAATTTTATAAAAAAAATGCCAAAACTAATAAAAAATTTAGGCCTAGTTTTCACCCCGCAAACCTTCCGTTTCCATCAAACTCTTTCCGCTAACTTTTTAAACAAATAAGTAAATTCTTTACACATATGGCAAGCTACAAATCAAATCACAAATCCAAACATCCTCACAAAAGGAAATCCGAGGAATTCCAATTAATAGCAAAAGAGCGCATTAAAAAACTCTTTGAGCAGGCTGTTGAAATGTTCAATACAGATTCAAGATTCAGCGATAGATATATTGAATTAGCAAGAAAAATCGCCATGAAATATAAAGTAAAATTAACTTCTGCGCAAAAAAGAATGTTCTGCAAGCATTGTTACTGCTTTTTAATGCCGGGCAAGAACTGCACTGTAAGGCTCACTGGAAAAACCATAACCTACTCCTGCAAGAAATGCAAAAAGTTTACAAGGATTGGATATAAGTCTAAATGATAAGATAAAAAAGGCATTTGTTTTGTTGTTCTCCTGTTTCTTCCGCTCCCAATCATATTTTCCGCTCTCAACTCGTATGTGGGACGCAGTCCACAGTTTCATGAAACTGTTTGAAAGCTTGAAAGTCTGAAAGCTCAAAAGTTATCTGCGTAAAGCGCACTTTCAAGCTTTCTAACTTTCAAACCATCTTACCATTTCTTCATGAACGTATCCAATTAAACAGGAAATAAAAAAGTAAATAAATTAATAAGACAGGTGACTTCGTCCTAGAACTAAATAAAAAACCACTTTAATCATCTCCTGCGTCATCGTCGCCTGCAGATTTGCCAGATTTCATCTTTTTTGTGATGCCTATCTTTTTCTTGCAGAATGGGCACTCAAAGACATATGCTTTAATACCATCAAAGCTCTTTAGCTTGTAAAGTGTGGTAGCTTCCCCTTCTTTTTTGCAGTGCGGGCAGGTAAATAGAATTTCCATCGTGCATGTTTCTTCGAATTCTTCTTTTTGAGCAGTATATTTGCAACTTGGGCAGACATATTCTTTTGCTCGTATTTTTACTTTTCCTGTTTTCTCATCAACTGGCTTGCCCATCTTTGCCTTACTGCATTTTGGGCAGGTTGGTTTGTAAACCCATGCCATTGCTTTGCCGTCTCCAATGCTTCTTCTCGTAAAATAAAATAAATCATTTGTATCTTCCGGAACAATTAATGCCATGTTTTCACCCTCAATTCTTATCTTTTTCAATCATAGATAATTATTTAAGTATACTATTTTCTTTTTTTATCAATATTAACTGTTTTACTTAATTATCAATATTAACTATTAATATCAACGATTAATTAGTTATCTCCTAATTTCTATTTCTTAAAATATCCCACTAATGTACACACCACAATTACTTCAAGGAATCCCAGCCATAGCCATATCTCTTTATAAAAATCAAATGTTTTGACAAATAACGGAATAGTAATCAATAAATCCAAGACAGTTCCAATAACGAGAAAATATACCCCAAGCAAAAATCCGTCTTTTGCAGACGCTGGTGTATTTTTGAAATACATCCACGCACAGAATAGAACCAATACAGGCAGAATAATCATGTGCAATATATTCTGTGTTAGTTCCTTACCAGTCAATGCCGGCATAAACATAAGCACGGAAACTTCGACAAAAATCAAAAGCCATAACAGCACACCATAACTTGTTGCAGATTTCCAGTTTTTTAACATCTTTCCACCTCATTAATATTTGTTTTGTATTTGTTTAGCATCATAAGGTCAAAATTTATTTTTAGCCTAATTGCGAAGGTGACAGGGGGACTTGCCCCATACGGGGATGTCACCTCTGCGAAAATTTCATACGAATTTTGAAGATGCTAAACAAATACAAATTT
>JACQSP010000063.1 GCA_016205905.1 Candidatus Woesearchaeota archaeon | reverse complement strand
CATCATTATTTAATCTAGTTTTAGTTGATTTAGTTTTAGTTGATTTAGTTTTAGTTGATTTAGTTTTAGTTGATTTAGTTTTAGTTGATTTAGTTTTAGTTGATTAAAGTAATAATTTATTTATTTTGTCTTAAAATAGCGGACTATATAAATTTTGTTATCTACTAGTATCGAATTTTTCGATAGATTTAAATATTCGTATGCCACAAAATGAACAATAGCAAACCATAGTGAGTGTTAATAGTAGATTCATACAGTAAAAAAGAGGTGGAAAGATGATAGAGTTAGGAAGAAGTATCGTTCTAGAGGGATTTAATGAGATAAATGGTGGCGAGATGGTTATTCTTAAAAAACTTCTTGGGAATTATGTGAAAGAGATTACTGAGAAAAAAGGCAATATCGAGAAGCTTAGCTTGAACCTAAATAAAACAAAGCTTGGTGAAAAAAATATTTTTAATCTGCAGGCAGAGCTTCTTGCCGGCGAGAAATACAACACAGAAGTCAGAGACGGCAATTTGTTTTTTGCGATAGACAAGGCGTTGAAAGACATTGATACGAAGCTTTGAGTTGTTTATTTTTTGTTTTTAAATATATACTAAAATTCCTTGATTTTCGAACAAAAATCAAGGAATTTTGTATATACAAATGGAATTAGTTTGTTCGAAAACTAATTCCATTTAGTATATATAGTGGCGAACTTTAATATTTGATCAATTTTGTTAAAGTTCGCGTATATAGGCACGAAATTTATGCTCAATTATTAATGTTCGTGCCTATATTTTTATCAAATGAAAGTTATCACTACAGAAAACAAAAAATTTAAATATATGTAGTGATAACTATTAGAATATGACAGCGTTAGTTATAAGAGTTATTAAGGGTAAAAAATATGCATATTTAGAAACAACTACCCGCATTAAAGATGACGTTAGAAAGATATCTAAGTATCTTGGATTATACAAATTGCTTGACAAAAAAATGATTGAAGAAGAAAAAATTAAATTTGAGAATGAACTTCTTGGGAAGAAAGTTAAACAGAAAACAGAATTTATATTTAATAATATAAAAAAAGTTGAAATACCATTAGATTTTGATGAAATAGAAAAAATTGAACAAATGAACTTTAAATATAAAGATATAATCAATAATCTTCACAAAAAGGATTTAGAAGATCTTAATAAAAGATTTGTAGCAAATTATGTCTTTGAAAGCAATGCTTTGGAAGGCAACTCTTTAACATTGAAGAATGTGGCAGAAGTGGTATTTGAGAATAGAACAAGCAAAGGCAAAGATTTAAGAGAAATTTATGATGCACAGAATTCTTATAACCTTTTTTTGGTTTTACAGAGAACAAGAGAAGAACTAAGCCATGATTTTATTATTAAATTACATTCATTAGTCATGGATAAAATTGATGACAGGGTTGGCTATAGAAATGTACCTGTTGTTTTATTGGGCAAAGCAACAAAATTAACACAGCCAGAAGCGGTTTATAAAGAGATGAACGCACTCCTTAAATGGTATTATACAAATGAAAATAATATATATCCTCTGGAATTAGCATTTAAGTTTCATGCAAAGTTTGAAAAAATTCATCCTTTTTGTGATGGAAATGGCAGAGTTGGCAGATTTTTATTAAATTATATTTTAATAAGAAAAGGATATTTCCCAATAATTATAAGAAAAACAACAAGAAATAGCTATCTTAAGGCATTAGAAGCAGCTGATAGGGATAAGTGGATTGTCATAATAAGATTTGCTTTAAAACATTACAAAGAAACATTTCGTAAATTTTTTGAGATTTACTATAAATATGCAAAGAAAGTTACCACTACACAAGATTAATAAATATGTTTTATGTAGTGATAACTCAAATTGATGTACAGATAGCTTGAATTAAGAAACTGAACAAAGAAATAATAAATTAAAAATGGATATAAACAATTACATAAAAAACAATCATCTTAAAATAATTGTCAGGCCAAATTCAAATAAAAATGAGATAATAGAATTTAATGAGGATAAACGGGCATTAAAAGTTAACATTGCCGCGCCCGCAGACAAAAACAAAGCCAACAAAGAAGTGATTAAATTCTTCTCAAAATTATTAAAAAAAAAGGTAGAGATAAAAAGCGGATTGACGTCAAAGGAGAAATTGCTGAGGATTGAAGAAAAAGATTGAACATAAAAAGAGTAATATACTAAAAGTGATTAATCTTCGTCAAAATTATTCACTTGCACGCTTCATATATTCCCTAAATTCGTTGGTATCTTTTATTTCTTTAGGGAAGTTTTTGCCTAAATTCTCTTCAACAATAAACTCATGAACATCCCATTCTCTTATTGTTCCGTCTGGCTGTCTTCCTATGACTTTTGCAATCTCGCCCTGTACAATCGTTCGTTTGCACATCATGCATGGCTCGCAGTAACTTGGGCTTCCGTCAACTGTTTCCCCATGCAAATAAAGCGTAGCGCCTCTTCTTTCGATAGGGTCTGCCGCGAGAATTGCATTTTGTTCGGCATGAAAACTTTTGCAAAGCTCGTATCTCTGGCCAGGCGGGATTTTTAGAGCTTGCCTCATACAGACACCAATCTCTAGACAATCCTTTGCTTTTCTTATAGCGCCATTATAACCAGTAGCAATAATCTTATCACCTTTGGTGACAATAACTGCGCCGAATCTTCGTCTCAAACATGTGCTCCTTTTGCATACTTGTTTTGCGATGTCTAAATAATAATCAACTTTGGTTGGCCTCATTGGGTTCATTGTTTTAATGGCATTTAACTCAGTTAATGAATTTGAATTTTGATTTAGGTTTGAGTTTAAATTTTGGTTTAAATTAGAATTTAAATTTACATCTACATAATTTCCAGGTTCAGAAGTACAGCAGCAACAAGAATTATTATTCATTTCCTTATTCATAGTTTCACCTTTAGCCATATTATGATAAATTTTATCAAGCTGAGCATTGAATTCATCTAAACCGCCATTATTTATAACAACATAATCAGCAATAGCTATTGGCCCTGCTTTCTCAATATTTTCTATCTCGCTGTAATCTCTGCTTGTTGCCTCGATATTTGTTAAAGGCCGTTCTTTTCTCTCAGATAATCTCTGATATCTAACTGCAGGAGAAGACTGAACAGCTAAAATATTTAGTTGCCCACCAAATTTCTCTTTTAAAATTTTGTATTCAGCCCAGCTGTAAAGGCCGTCTGCAACAACATCGCTGCCCTTTGCCAGTAATGCTTCTATTTTAGGAACATTTTTTATTGCATAGGCGCCCATGCCTAATTCTTTTCTCAAACCTTCTCTGACTTCACGCTCGTTTTTCTCGTTAATCTCTTTTCCTTGTTCATTAAGGGTGTCCATTGTAATCTGCCCAAATCTTACTTTGGCAAAGCCTTTTGTCTCAAAGAATTCAGTAGCAACGCTTTTACCAGCGCCTGTTAAACCGACAATAGCAATTAGTTTAGGAATAGCTAATAATTTAGGGCTTGATGTGAAGTTATTTGTTGCAGTATTTTTTATTGTGCTATTCATTGCATTTGGGAAGAAAATGCGTTTTATATATTTTGTTGTGATGAAATTGTTATGTTGATATACCCATTAGCGTTGATTAGAACTAAGAAATTAATTATTTATTGAACGATTAGATTAGTTTAGTATTTTCAAGCATTCATTATAAAATTCTGCTGCTCTCTCTAGAGAAGTTATTGCCTTGGTTGATTTCGTTTTTTGACCCATCTCATATGTAAATGTGCTTCTTTTCTCCATCTCAGAGTCATATTTTAAGATTAATTCCTTTGCTTTTCTTTGCATTAATGCGATTGGCTCTTCTCTTCCTAGCAATTCTTGGCATTCCGTCTGTGCTTCTTCAAATTCATCTAAATAATGTTTTGCAATCCTCTTATTCAGATAAAAGTAGTATACAAGCGTCTCAAATGTTTTTTTATGGATTCCAATTTCAGATTTTATCTTTATGCTAATACTGGCTAATAATGCACCTGCCATGTAGAACATGGAATAGTAAGATGTGTTAATCACCCATAAATATGCTTCAAAGTTATCATCAATAAAACCAAATCTCTTCTTAACATCGCTCTTGAAAGAAATTTCATTTAATATCTTGGTAGTGTTCAAGGAAAGCAAGGCATTCTCGAGAAAGAATTTCACAAGTTTTTTGTTAGATTCATCCCTGCTAATTTCACCTTCATTTATCATAATAGGCACATTCTTCTCTATTTGTTTAAGCTTTCTTTCATCCAACATCTATTTCGCCTGATTTCATCTATAAATTATCTGATTGTTCTTTCACTCAAAAAAGCATAATAAATCTCAGCACCATATAATAAAATATGATTATTTAATGTTTCATTCACGATATTTAATTCTTCCCTTTTTTTCAACATCTCATAAAAACTCTCTGTATTAATCATATTAACATGAAAATAGTTCATTGAAGAGGAAAGAGTAGCTTTTAATTCTCTCTCAAAACTCTCATTGTATTCTGGTGTGACAGCTAATAAGTCAATGTCTGAGGTTTTTGTCTGTTTTCCTGAAGCATAAGATCCAAATACCAAAAGAATAAAGAATTTATGTTTTGTTTTTTCTATAAACTTGTTGATATATAATTTAATCATTTTATTTTTTCTGTAGAAATCTTCTTTTCGCATATTTTCTATGTATGCTAAATCTGAAATGTTTTGTTTATAATTTAATTTTAGGCCATTATGTTTTTCTTGTAAAAAATATCCTTTATTAATTAATTGTTTAATAGACACATGTACTATTTTCAGGTCTTTCTTAATTATTCTGGAAACCTCTCTAATGGTAAAACTATCCAGAATCCTCGAAACAAATAATTTCAATACTTTAATTTCAGTCTTTGTGAATAACATGTTGTACTTTTCTCCAACATCTGTAGTATTTATATACAACTATATAAATGTTTCTGTTGATGGCATGATAATTTCAGTTGAAATAAACGCTTTAGTCAGCGGCATAAATAAGTTATACTTATTACAAATAATATTTATTCAAATAGGATGAATTGTTATAAATTATTTTTGTCATCAACTACTTTAAGTATATAGTTATAAACATTCTACGAACAGTGCTCTTTCACAAACTCATCAATATGAATCCTTAAATCATCTAAACCATGAACATTTATAAGTGTATGATCAGCTATTGCTATTGGTCCTGCCACTTTAAGTTTTTCAATTTCTTCGATATCTCTGGAAATCGCCTCTTGTTTTGTTAACGGCCTGTGCAGTCTTGCGCCTAATCGCAGATGTCTTACAGGCGATGGGGCATAAATCGCCAGCAAAAGCAGATGCTCATTAAACCTTTTTTTCAGAAATAGATATTCTTCCCAGCTGTAAAGGCCATCAATAACAACATTATTTACATTTAACTCTTTTTCAATCTCTTCTAAATGAAGTTTTGCATAAGCTTCCATGCCTTCTTTTTTTCTGATAAATTCTCTCATTCTTTTTTCGTTTTCTTCATTAGGCTCAAGAAGGTTATCCTTAATTAAGTTTTCAGTCAAATCACCAAATCTGATTCTTTTGAAACCTAATTGTTCAAAGAATCTTGCTACCTCTGTCTTTCCAGAGCCAGGCAGGCCAACAATTGCGATGATTTTATGTTGCATGAGAAAATTGTTAATTTTGATATTTATAAAAGTTTAGGAAAAAAAGAATTTAAGTTGTCTGCTATGTTTATTATGTTGATTGTGTTTCCCTTTTATGGAAAGAAACTGATTTCAGAATTAAACCTGCTATGTTTATTGTGTTGATTGTGTTTCTGATTGTGCACGAGCACTTCTCTCAGCATTAATTTCCATTGCAATCTTATAATTTTCGTTTAGAACACAAACACAAAGCGGCAAATATGCAGTTGTATCAAGGAAGAAACTATTGTGGGTATAATAAGATGTTGAAGAATGTCTCATCATATTATCTGTTATTGATAATCTCCCATCCTGTTGCGTAGTTGCACTCAAAAACATTAGACGGGAAAGAGGCGTTTCCGGTGACTTAAACTCACCTTTACTGTTTTTCCATATACTTAACATTTGATTGATAGCATAATTTCGTATTGAATATATTAGAAGTTGATATAAAGACAAACCTATACTAAAAAAACTGCTCCTATTCTTCAATGATGTTATGCTGCCGCGTTTTTCCATAAACCCCTTACATGTTAATACAAGCACATTTGCTAAAGTAGTATAAATCTCTTTTTTCATATCTGACTGCCCATAAAGAGAATCTAATATATCCACAACAATCTCGCCTCTTTTTACACTGCTGCTTGTTTGGACAAAACAATAATTGTTATCTTTTGACAAATGATACTTGCCAAGATTTTTACCCAAAGTATGAATTTGTTCTTCTCCTGTAATGCCTTTTTTTGTATATACTCCATTAGATAAAGCTATCTCACTATAACTAATTTTTTGAATAAATTCATCAATTCTTGGCATAACCTTTAGCAGCTCTTCGGAATAAAGCAATGGAAGAGATTCTGCAATTTCTGATTCAGTATCACCAATAGTAGCTTTAGCTTTTTTATCAAATAAGCGATGTAAAAAATATATTGAATCCTCTTCCAGTTTACTTATGATTTCAGGCTGTTGAATTGCAAGCTCAAGCAATACAATCGGCATTAAATAACCCGTTACTCTTCCACCAGACGGTGTTCCTTCTTCTGTTTCAAACCCAAACCCCTGCACAAATTGCTCTCTTGTTACATTTTCAATTTCATTATGCGCAGCTAACCACATTGTAGCTGCATCAAGAAGAGGATTTCTTACTTTCTCTAAAATTTGCTCAAGATCATTATGATTTAAGACAGATAGTTTCTGATGTAATCCACCTAACAAAATTCTTTTTCTTTCATTGTGTGTTTCTTTTAATGCAGTAGGCTCTGGAATTGCATCACCTTGGTATGATAATGCAATACGCCATTCTTTCTCAGTTAAGGCACTGATACCTATACGTATTGGATTACCTTGTTTAACAGTATTGCACCAGTCAGAGATTACATTATAATAATACGCAGATAATGCATTTGTATCAATAGTATAATTTGCCATAATCCAAAAAGATAACTGCTAGAATTTATAAATCTTTTGTCTTTCTCAAGTAGTACTCACAATCTCCAAAAAACATTTTCTTCAATATACTTCTCATTTATGAATTTTTTCACCGTAATTCCTTTATGATTTTTTTACACTTTTCTATTGCTTGTTTTGCTGTTTCAAAATCCATTCTACTTCCATAGTAAGTAAGCGAGTTTCTCTTGAATCTTAAATCATCAAACAAGAGGTATAAATCATCTCTTTTGAGAATATCTCTTAAGTAAAAACCTAAGCAAATGTGGTTCAAGATATTATATCCTTTTTTGAAAGTAATTGCCTGCAATAATTCTAATATTGAAGTATAGTAATCTTCAAAAACAAAATTACAGTTCTTTTGGTTTATTTCTTTTATTAAGCTTATTCTTTCTCTTGCAGTTTCTATCAATGATTCCGCTCGATTTATGTCTGGCGTGACAGCTTTTGCAGAGTTATTGAATAAGCAATCATTCCAGTTTGTTTCTTTCATTTAAAAACCTCAATATAATTGTTCAGCGTTATGCCGTTTATAATATTATTTGCTAAATTGGGATTTGATATTTCTTTTAGATTTTTATGCTGAAATACTTGAATATCTCTCCTTAGTAATTTTCTGAATTTTTCAAGATTTATTTGTTTTTTTGATGGTGTTTCTATATATAAATCAATGTCGCTTTCTTCCGTGTCATCCCCTTTTGCGTATGAGCCGAAAAGAACTATTGCAGGATTGCTTAATTCTATTTTTAAGTGTTCAATAAGCCCTGATTCGCATAATTGTTTTATGTTGTAAAGTTTTTTTCCTAAAATGTATTTTTGACTTGCCCTGTTTGCTGTGTAGAAATTTACACTTCCTGTTTTAACAATAGTTAAAATGTCTTCTTTTTCCAATTCCTTGCAATATCTAATAACTGAAGGTAGGGGAAGTTTCAGGGTTCTTTCTATCTCCCTTACTCTAAGCTTAGCAGTAGGATTAGTAAAGAAATATTCCTTGATTGTCTGTTTGGTATCTTTTCTTTTCATTTGATAACAAGAAGTATCAACTGATATTTAAAGTTATCGGTTGATTGATTTGTTAGCTATAATTTTAAATTAAGCGGTTTTCCAGATAAGTTATGCTTTTAAGGCACTTTCAAGCAAAGATTAATATACTTAACTTACTTTTTTATCATTATGAAGGCAAAATTCATTATGGTGGATGGCCTTGACGGCTCTGGCAAAGGCACTGTAATTAACACATTGAAATACCACCTTGAAAAGAAAGGAAAGAAGATTTTTGATTTAAGAGAGCATTGCAAGCAACACACTGCGTTCCCTGAATTCAATGAAATTAAAGAGCATGATGTCATTGTAAGCACTGAACCAACTTATTCTTATATTGGCAAAGCCATCAGAGAAGAGATTGTAAAAGAAAGCGAAAGAAAATATTCTGGTTTAAGCACAGCTTATGCGTTTGCATTAGACAGAGAAGTTCTTTATAAAAAGATAATAATTCCTGCAATAGAAAATGGAAAGATAATTCTTCAGGAAAGAGGTGTTGTAAGCAGCTTTGTTTACCAGCCTGTACAATTAGAAAGAATCAGCTTAAGGGATATAATGGATCTTCCAGGGAATAGGCTTGCGATGAAATATGCGCCGTCTTTGCTGATTATCACCAAGGTTGATCCTCAGGTTGTGATTCACAGATTAAGGGAAAGGCAGAAACAGGATCATGCTATTTTCGAAAAATTAGTTTTTCAAAGGCAGATTGCTGAGAGATATGAAAGCGACTGGCTGAAAAAACTATTTGAGAGCAAAGGCTCAAAGGTTAAATTCTTGGATACAAATTATCCAAAAACAGTTGAAGACACGCAAAAAGCAGCAATTAATATGTTTGAGGAGTTTTGTAAGGAGTGAGTAGCTAAAAATAGTATAATTCTTCTAATATTATCTAATTCTATTCTCACCAATAGAAATCTTTATATATAGGCACGGACACTAATAGTCGTAAATCAGTAACCGTGCCTATATTCGTGGACTTTAACTAAATGGATACAATTATTAAAGTCCACCGCTATATAAATAATGATTTAGGGAGACTAAATAATATTATTTAGATAAAAAGTGATTTCATAACCTATTTGAAATGAAATAAGTAAAGTAATATTATGTGAAATAAAGTAGTTAATAATTAAAGAAACATAAAGGAGGGGTATCCCATGTTAAGAATGAAAAGAGTATCTGAAACATACGATATGAAAGTCTTTACTGATTCAGGTGAATATTTTGGTGACATTGAAGAATGTGTGCTCCATGCAAACAAAATTTTTGGCTGGAGAGTAAAAAGCACAAAGAATTCTTTCCTAAACAAGATATTGGGCAGCGCCAAAGGAGTAATTGTTCCTCACCAGCTTGTAAAAAGCATTGGCGAGATAATGATTATCAGTAAATCCGCAGTGCCGTCTTACAATGCAGAAGAAGGCGCAGGAGCGCAGGGAGAAGAGTAAGTTTATTTATTTTTTGTTTTATATTAACAATTATTTCTTATTTTATTATTAATTATTCATTTCTATTTTTTCAATTGAGTTATGATGTTTATAGTCACGAATATTAATTCATATACTCTACAATTAATAATTGACTTTTTGTTTCGCAATTAATATAAATCTCTTTAATATTCTTAATTGCATGGCTCATCTCGATTATTTGAAAGCAGTATTAATTGCGCCAAAGACCAGAGCAACACGATTTAATGGCAGATTATTGCAACTGGTCAATGTACCTCGTCTTACCCTCACAACCTTAGCTGCACATACTCCTTTTGAAGGTGTTTCCCTGAAAGTTATCGACGAGAATGTTGAGAACATGCTAACTCCTGAAACACTTTCAACATCAGCTGATATTGTTGGGATCAGTGCTATGACACCTGAAGCATTAAGGGCGTATGAAATTGCGGATATGTACAGGAGAAGAGGCATCAAGGTTGTTTTAGGTGGGATTCATCCTACTGTATTGCCAGAAGAAGCATTACAGCATGCAGATATTGTAGTAAGAGGTCCTGGCGGCTCTGCTTGGGCACAGATATTAAATGACTTCAGAAGAGGACAACTGAAGAAATTGTACGACGGATATTCAATGCAAAATCAAAGGGTTCCTTTACAGACAGAAGAGAGACAATTACTCACATCAAAGTCTGTCTATTCTATAGCAACAGTCCAGACCTCAGAAGGATGCCCAAGAAGCTGTAATTTTTGTTCAGTAAAGCTGCTTCATCCTGATTTTGTCAGATATGATTTAGAAGATGTAATTAAGGATATTGGCTCTGTTGAAGGAAGGTATCTTATTTTTGTCGACGATAATCTGTGGGCCAACAAGCCATATGCCAAAGAATTGTTTAGAAGGATGAAAGGTTTAGGCAAAACATGGATCAGCCAAGCACCTATAACAATTGGGTTGGATGATGAATTGTTGTCATTAGCTGCTCAATCTGGCTGCAGGGGTGTTTATGTTGGAATTGATTCAGTCATTGAAGAAAGTTTAAGGAGTGCAAACAAAAAGGTTGTTGATGTGGCTAAGATTCCTGAATATATAAGAAGGATACAAGACAGAGGCATTTTTGTAGAGGCTGGTGTTATTTTTGGCTTTGACAATGAAGATGCATCTGTTTTTGAGAGAACACTTGATGTTTATGATAAGACCTCAGTTGATTCCCTAAATTTTCATATCTTAACACCATATCCAAGCACTGAAATAAGAAGAATCTTGGAAAAAGAAGGAAGGATTATTCATAATGAATGGGATAAATATGATACACGCCATGCTGTGTTTAAGCCTGCAAAGATGAGCCAAGAGCAGCTGCAGGAAGGATATGAATGGGCTTGGAAGCAGTCATTCAGTTTAGGTATGATTGGAAAAAGAGTTTTGCATTCAGGCCATCCAATTTACTCAGCAATTTTCCAGCTTGCAGGAATGCTTGACCATGCATCTATACTTGAAGAGGATGGTTTAGTATCAAAAGCTGTATCTCGTTTTGTTGATAAACATCTAAAAGAAATACCATTAACTGCAAGAGATCGAAATAATGTTCAACTTTATTGTCAAGAAATGAGTGAGCCAGAAGGATGCGGAATGCCTGGCAGTTATTTCAATGAAGCGCATTACAATTCCAGAGCGTGGGATCATCTGTAAAGTTATGAAATGAATTAATTACAATTTAAAACAAATAAATACTATAAATAATTATAAGTTATATCTCCCTGCAATTTCTAAAAAGCGAAAGTTTTAAATATATAAACGTATTATACATGTTAAACCTATTACACATATTAGACGTAAACTACTGGAGGTACAAAAATGGTAAGCATAACTTTATCAGTTCCTGAAGAGATGAAACATGAAATGGATAATTTTCAAGATATAAACTGGAGTGCAGTAGCTCGACAAGCAATAAAAAATAAACTAGCAATGTTAGAGAAGTTCAAAGAGTTCACAAAAGACAGCACACTAACTGAAGAAGAAGCATTGGAATTGGGAAGACAAGTTAGTGAAAAAGCTATGAAAAAGCACAAAGCAAGATGATAATCTTAGTCAATTAATCTCTTAGAAAAACAAAAATTAGTGAACAAACATACAAATAGGAGATTAATTCATTCCCTTTTTATCTTCACAATCGCTTCAGCAATATCCCCTTTGGTTTCTTCTAAAGTGCTTCTCGCTGTTTCCTCGCTGCAGTCCGCCAGTTCCATCACTGTTTTTATATCGTCGTCATTGATTTCAGGTGTTGTGTCTTCTGCTTCTGCAGTTTCTGTATTATTTGTATTCTCGTCTGATTCACTTAATTCTCTCTCCACAGGCTCGCCGATAATCTGGTATGTTTCCTGCCCCATCATGTTTATTTTAGATACTTGAGGGCTATCAAACACTAATTCCCTGTCAGAAAGCGTTATTATGACTTTAGAAGCATCTAGATTTTCCTCTTTAATACCCATCTTTTTCATTGCCTGCTTCATCATCTTTGGGTCAATTCCTGGAAACATAATGTATCACCTTAAATAATTCCTGCACAACAATTTAAGAAAAATATAAACTAATCACCATTTCAAAACTATCCTAAACCAAGCAGGCTGTTTGCCTGTGTCCATAAAAACAATTCTATAATTATGACTACAATCACAAGCACAATTATCAGCCCTGGCTTCATCTGAAGCTTAGACTTGTATTCATCAAAATATCTTATTAAGCCGCCAGTTGACTGGGGCATTGAAATCCTGTCATTTGCCATTTTAGTATGTAAATATCTTTTTATTTATAAAGGTTTTTGTGGAATTGCCTTGTTCTTGAAAGTGATAACATTTATTTGAAAAAAGTCATTTAAATTACGTTTCTATGCAAATAAAGTTGAATGCTTTTTTTTTATATTTCTGAGCAATTTTAAAATATGTTTAGCCATCTTAATATCTCCTAAATTTAATCTTATAAACCCTTTTAATTGCGGCATATCACTTTTATCTCTTACAAAAAGAAACTCTTTATCAAGAAGTCTTACCAGTTTTTTGGGATTATTTGATTTAACGAGAATAAAATTAGTTGGGGTAGCTATAACTTTTATTTTAAGCTTGTTTAACTCTTTAACAAGAAAATCCATGCTTGCTTTAATTTTATTAAGACAATTTTTTAAGTATTGTTTGTCCCTTAATGCATGTATTGCAGCAATTTGAGCAATAACATTTACATTTCTTGCGTTATATATTCTTAATAAACTATCAATATTTTCTTTCTGGCTGATAAGGTAACCAACCCTTAATCCTGCAAGCGCATACGCCTTCGAGAAAGACCTAGCAATTATGAGATTACTATGGCTCTTTATCAACCCAATAACAGTAATATTACTAAAATCGTAATAAGTTTCATCAATCAAGAATAGAACATGTGGAAACTTTTTTAGGAGGCGGTTAATATCTTGTTTGTTAATCAAAGTTCCTGTTGGATTATTTGGATTAGCGATATATACTAATTTTGTTTTTTTACTTATGCTTTTTTCAATTCTTTGAATATTGATTAGAAGAGAATTATCATAGGTTATATTTTTGATTTTATTTCCAAGTGTCTGGACATAAATCTCAAAATTAGTATAAGTTGGGGACAAAATGATTACTTCATCTTTTGGGTTCAAAAAAGCTCTTAGTGCAAAGTCAAGGCCATCATCACAGCCATTAGTTACTAAATAATTATCTGCTTTTAATCCAAAATGTTTGCTAAGTTCTCGTCTTAACTCTAAAGAGAAAGTTTCAGGATACCAGTTAATATTATTCTTTTTGGATAAAAATTCTTTAATTGCATTAATCACATTCTTTGATGGTGGAAAAGGCGATTCATTCCAATCTAATTTTAATATTTGTTTTTTGCCTTTTGCTTTTTTAATCTTCCATAAAGAATCCGCTGGATTATATGGATTAATAAATTCTATTCTTTTTGCGGGTTTAAATATTTGTTTAGCCATTGTATAACTTAAGATATTATAAAAATTATGAAAAATAATATTAATAATTGTATAAAACAATATTGTGATAATAGGATATATTATGCCAATAATAATCCAACACGATACAAATGGTCTTTAACAGGGAATGGTGCTAACTTTAAACCTATTTTCCTGCATGTTTTAATTACATTGACCCCAACACTCTCTAAAGGTAACCGCGAATCAGTTGGATTAATGCATATTTTTGTTGGAGGGCATCCATCAGGACATAATTTACAGCTTCCACCAATAAATGAAACTGCAAAACAAAGATTTAAGTTAAATGCTTCTTTTTCTAGTTGTAAAAGAAGTTTCTGCAAGGTAATAGTGGACTCTTTTCTTATTAATGAAAAAGTATCTTTGTTGAATTCTTCTCTAATCCAGACCAAGATGCCAAAATCATAACTTTTAATTAGTTTTTTGTAGTTTATCTTAATGTCAAAAGGAGGGCAACAAGGTTTTTTATTAAAATGTTGGCAGGTTATACATTTTACAAAAACCTTTTCTTTTTCAAAAACAATATCTTTTGTTTTTATAATTTTAGCGCCAGTAGCACCTAATTTAATGGCTATATTTTTTAATTTCAATAAGTGGGCATTTTGTTTATATTTGCGCATTTGATTTTGCTATTCATTTTTAATATTAATAAATTTATTGGTTATTCTGGTTTAATATTCAAATTCATATTTGCAACAACAATGGCGCGCTGGGAAGACAAAAATTTCAAGGACTACTCGCATTTAGAATAAGAATCCGCAGAAATTTTTGTCTGACAGGACAATCTTTTCGACAATAGACCATTTAATAGCGAGGAGAAAAGTTGTCCGTGAGCGCCGCCATTATTGTTGTTGCCATAAATAGTTTGAGTAACATTATTAAATTTTCATCGACGACATTAAATATTTTTATGATTAATTCTATACCCCTTTTTCTAACTGCAACGCGATCTCCCTTGACTCACTCACCTGAACTTTCATCTTTTTAATCAGTTCTTTTATCTGCCTTATTGTGCCCATGACAATGACATCGCTTTTTGGCACAGTGCAATTAACACATCCTTTGTTTACAGCCACTTCTCCGCCGATTGAAAGCATTTCCTGTTTGAGAATATTGGCGATTGCATTTCTGACATTGTATAATTTAATAATCTTAAATCTGCCTTTGTCCAGCATATAAAGAACTGCCCTGTCGTCAACGCCAATCTTACGCATCTCTGCTTCAAGGTCATTTTCATTAATTAATTCTGGTTGGGTTGTTGATTTTTGCTGCCTTTTTAATTCTGGCTGTTTTTTTAATTTTGATGAATTTAATGAGGTTGCCATTTTAATGATTTCTCCGCTCCCAACTCATTTGTGGGACGCAGTCCACAGTCACATGAAAAATAAAAATAGGTGCTGGGTGCTAGTGGCTAGGTGCTAGTTACAAATAATT
>JACQSP010000064.1 GCA_016205905.1 Candidatus Woesearchaeota archaeon | reverse complement strand
GGGCAAGTCCCCCTGTCACCTTCGTGAGTTATACTCTAAATGAATTTTGACCTTATGATGCTAAACAAATACATAAATTTAACAATCAGCAAACCTAACAATCAATAAAACTTAACAATGGCAAAAATATTATACGCACTTTCTGGCGAAGGATTCGGGCATGCTACACGAAGCTGCGCCATAATAAAAAGATTATCTAAAATTAAAAGCCAATCTCAACCTCACAAAATAAAAATTGTCTGCGGAGGAAAAGCGCATTTTTATCTTTCAAAACATTTTAACGACGTGGAAAAAATACAATCCTTACATATTAACTATTTTAATAACAAAGTAAGCGGTATTGGCACATTTTTTCTGAATTTGTTTACATTACCGCAACAAATATCCTCTTATCTTAAAATAAAACGGCTAATTAAAGAGTTTAAGCCTGATGTCATCATAAATGATTTTGAGCATTTGAGTGCCTATGCAGCTTTTTTTAATAAAATTCCTTTGATTTCAATAGGAAACCATAATGTGATATCAAATGCGCATATTTGCATTCCTTTAAAATATTTATGGGAATCTATTAAATCAAAGCTGGTGATAACTTTTGTAATACCTTCTTCTAATTATTATTTTATAACTACTTTTTTCAAGCCAGCTATAAAAAACAGATTTTTGAAAAATACAGAATATTTGCCGATAATTATTCGGGATGAAATAAAAGCCATTAAACCAATAAAATCAATAAATCAAATTAAGACTATTAAACAACAATCTAATGATTATATTTTAGTTTATCAAACATCAAAAACAAATAATAGTCTTCTTAACCTTTTAAAAAGATTTGATAAAAAATTTGTCGTCTATGGATTTAATGTTGACAAAACAGACGGTAATATTTTGTTTAAATCATTTAAAGAAAAAGAATTTTACAAAGATATGGCAAACTGCAGCGCAGTTATAATAAACGGTGGCTTTTCTTTGATGTCAGAGGCGATTTATTTAAAAAAGCCAGTATATTCAGAGCCAGTCAAACACCAATTCGAGCAGATTCTGAATGCAATTTATCTTCAAAAGCTTGGTTATGGTATGTTTGCAGAGACTTCCAGTAAAGAAAGCTTATTGGCCTTCTTTTCAAAACTTGACGAATACAAAAAGAATTTGAATAGCTTAGGCACCAAGAAATTAGATAATGACTTTGACAAAGCAATTGTAAAAATCAATGAGAATATATTATTTCTTACTAATAATATTATTTCTTAGTAATGCCAAAACTTCGGCCAACGCCGCCAATGCCAATATGAAACACATGAAATAATGCTGTTCTCAGAAAATTGCTGTTATACGCCTTATTAAGAAATTCAAAAGGGCCATTCTTCGCTTTATTCACAAAATATCTGTATCCTTTATTGCCGAGCTTCTCATAAAAAAACCTGTTGACTGCGCTTGTTTTTAGCTGGTTAATAAAGCGCTCTTTCATTAATTTGTCATACCCATTATCTTTTACTTTTTCAATTTCTTTGATATTATTACCTTTAATATCCCTGCTTTTAATTATGCTTTTCGCAGCAAGATACCCAGATGTAATTGCATATCTCATGCCAAACCCCCATAGTTTATCCTGTAATCCAGCTGCCTCTCCAATCCAATATTTGCCGTCTTTAAAATAGTTGTCCATAATATGAAAATTTCCAAACCCGCTTATTTTCTTGATATTTGTCTTTTTCAGATTAATAATGCTTTTCTCAGCCTGCATTAACTTCTTAAAATAATTATTAGCATTAATAAAATCTTTACCAAGCACTGTAGCAATGCATCCTTTTCCTTTGCTCACTAAAATGTATCCGTATGCCTTTGGCGCAATATTATCATCAAGAATGCCTATTGCAATATCTTTATGGCTTGTCGTGAAAGAAATTCCTACTGCAACTGCGAAAATATCCTTTGGGCCTGTTGCTATAATATAAATATTGCTCTTGTCATTTTTTATGTCTTTTTCACTCAATGTTTTTCCATAATGAATTTTGACTCCTGCATCTAATGCCTGCTTTTTTAGGCCATAATCAATGCTGCCTTTCAATGCGCCTCTCTGTACAATGTAAAACATCGGCCGTTTAGACATTATTGCCTTTTCATGCAGTTCATCGTCGTAAACATTAAGCTTGGTGAATGGGTTCGCACTGAAATTAATATTAATGTTCATTGATTTAATGTCCTCAAGAATATCTTTTTCCATTGACCAGTTTTCTAAACCCTGAAGATCGCCGCTAAACCTTATTCCTGAGTCTTTGTTTTTCTCGTAAACATCCACTTTATACCCTGCTTTTGCTAAATTTATAGCTGCAGTTAATCCGGAAAGGCCTGCGCCGAGTATTTTTATTGAAGCCATAACGTGTTTATTTATCTAAAGTATTTTAAATGTTACTGTTTTAACCTGTTTTAAAACGAAAAACAATAAAAACAAGCAAATATTTTAATCTATTTATACTTAAAAATAGCTGAAAGAATTATAAAACTGGTGAAAACATGATATTAATCCTGCTTGGCCCGCCTGGTTCTGGAAAAGGCACACAGTCAAAAAGATTGATGGAGAAATATAACCTGCCTCAAATCTCAACAGGCGACATTTTAAGGGCAGAGGTTGGCAAGGGCACTGAACTTGGCAGGAGAGCAAAAGCAGTGATGGATTCCGGCAAACTTGTCAGCGACGATATTATATTAGGCATCATTAAAAACAGAGTTGAAGAGCCAGACTGCAAAAAAGGGTTTATTTTTGACGGCTTTCCCAGAACAATACCCCAAGCAGAAGGTTTAAAAGAATTGCTAAAGCAGAAACGATTGAAGATAACAAAAGTTCTTAATATACATCTCGACGATGAAATTGTTGTTCAAAGGCTTGGTGGGAGATGGACATGCACAAAATGCGGCGCGATATTCCATGCCTCTACAAATCCTCCAAAGAAGAAAGGAAGATGCGACAAATGTAATGGTGAACTCTACCAAAGAGACGACCAGAAAGAAAGCGCAGTAAAAGAAAGGCTTAATGTTTACAAAAAGCAGACAGAGCCGTTGATAAATTTCTACAAAAAGGAAAAATTATTGGTGGATATTGACGGAACCCCATCGATTGACGAAATATTCAAAGAGATTACTGAATTATTGGAGGGGAATGTTTGATATTTAAGCTGTCTGTATTTGTTTAGCTGATTTCCTGTTCTTGATATTCTCTGTATTTTTTTGTTCTCAATTCAGTTTACTGATTTCAATGCCTTTTTTTCACATTCAATTCGGTTTTCCGCTCACAATCCATTTGTGGGCGCAGCCACCGTTACATGAAACTGTTTGAAAGCTTGAAAGTCTGAAAGCTTGAAAGTTATCTGCGTAAAACGCATAGCTGGCGAATTAAATAATCTGATAAATTTATTTAATTCGCCCAATATAGTAAATGCAACGATTAATTATTAAAATTTAGTGCATTTACTATACTTTTAAGCTGTCAAGCTTTCTAACTTTCAAACTATCTTACCTTTATTCGTGAACCTGTTGGACATGCCAGGAACGAAACAAAAACAATTAAAAAAAATGACTAAAAACTTAACGCTTTCACATTATATTTTATTATTGATTTTGGTTTTAGTTACTTCTATTACTCTTTTTGAGATTTTTTTGAATAAAAATGATAATGCAGCAACTGGTTTTACTGTCAGCACAATCTGGGATGAGAAGGAGATTAGTGTTCTAAGTTTAACCATAGACAAAAATAAAGTGATAGATATTCAATTGCAGAGTAATCTTGATAAATCTGTTGTCATCAAGAAGGTTGAAGTAAACAAATATACTATTCTTGAATCAAATATGCCAATTACTGGGCGCAGTAAGATTACAATTCATAATAAACTGCCTGAAACTTCCTCTTCTTATATTGTTGATATAACCTATTTTAATCCTGAAACAGAGAAAGAGTATGTTGTTGACGGAAGTGAAGTTCCTTTCGTAGTGGGTTAATTATCTCATAGTAAACTAAAATAAATTTGAGGTTGTTGAATACAATGGAAACAAAAATAATATCAATCATCGGATTTAGTGCAGGAGTGTTGACTACAATCTCTTTTGTTCCGCAGGTTGTTAAGACATGGAAGCTGAAGAAAACAGAAGATATTTCTTTTTTGATGTACATGATTTTAGCAGTAGGTATTTTCTTATGGCTGGTTTACGGTATTTTTATCACTGATTTGCCAATAATTATTGCGAACAGCATTTCGTTTGTTTTAACGTCGATAATTTTGGTGTTTAAGATTAAGTATGGGTGAATATTAATATATTCTACATATCCGATAAAAAATTTAGAAATAATTTAAAAATCATAGTGAACTTGTTGGACATGCCAGGAACCAAAAAAAACACGAACGAAATAAAAAACACTTATTCCACTTGTTCCAACATTGATGCTTCATAAACAGGTCTTCCAGCTCGATTAACTGTATCTGTCTTATCTGCTACAATATGAAAGTTACTAGTATTTGTTTTGAAGTCAAAATTATAAATACATACAATAATTTCTCTGTCTAATTCAGCTACAAAGAAATCAACTCTAGTTCTGTCATCAACTCTATATCTTCCATTACAAATTACTGCGTTATCAGTATTGCTTCCAAAAGAACGTTTAAATTGAGCAAGTGTATCAATATGGTTGGGATAATTATATGTATCAGTCATACTTACTAATTCAGAAAGAGGAATGTTAGTATCTAACTCTTCAGATATTCCTAACTCTCCAGATATTGATTGGACTGTTACTTGCCCCATTATATCTGTATATGGAATAACTATAAAATGATAAATAGTATCAAACATAGTTCTGCTTTCAAAATCATTAGAGTAAGATAGACTAGAACATACAGCAATATTAACACCTGTTCTAGCTCCTTGCTCATCTACTATCCTAACATCAAGTCTATCAATCTTAGAATCAGAACCATCATTACATATCTCATCTTTATAACCAATAGATTTAATCTCTCCATCAAAATTAATGGAAGTTATTCCTTCCACTTTGGCAATAGCTTCAAGTTCCCCTTCTTCTGATGCAACTGGTGCAGTTGATGCTTCTTCTTGATTACAACCAACAATACCACCAAAAGCAGCAAGTAAAGCAATAAGAGTTTTTCTCATTTTATTCACCTTTTTAATATTTGATTTATTTAATTGTGTAGTTATTGAGATAGTATGTTTTTATGTTTTTTTATAAAGTTTTGTATCTTTGATTACACACATGTCTCTCTCATCCACAATGGTTTATCACTCTCCACCTGTTTGTGGGACGCAGTCCATAGTTTCATGAATAAGAATAACTGTTTGTCGTAAGTCGTTTGTCGTTAGTCGTAAACAAAAAACGAAAAAAACAGCTGACGACAAACGACCGACGACTAACGACTTACCAATTTATCTTAGTGAACTGGTTGGACATGCCAAGAACTAAAAAAAACAGGAAAGAAATAAAAAACTAAAACGCCGCAGCTCAGATTTGAACTGAGATATCCCGAAGGAAACAAGCTGTCCTTACTTGCGTTAGATATAATATTGCTCTTGGCAAGTTTCCAGGCTTGCGCAGTACCAGGTTGTGCCACTGCGGCATATGATATTAAAAAACAATAAATTATTTATAAACTTATTGCTCTACATGAGTTTAAAGCAGGAAAGCTTGAAGGTCTGAAAGCTCGAAAGTGCGGTATATGAGCCGCGCACTTTCAAGCTGTTAAGCTTTCTAACTTTTAAACCTTCAAACCAATTACTATGAACATAAAAAAATCAGATGGAATATACAATGTAGAATCCATGTCTAAAAAAGGAACTTTTTATACAGTTGATGCTATTAAAAAAACCTGCTCTTGTCCAGGATTTCTTTTTTATGCGCGGAGAAAGGGCGATGTTTGCAAGCATGTGAAAGCTGTTTTGGAATACATTGCTAATTTAGAATACAACACTAAAGATGTGACTAAAAAAAATGCATACTCTATAAAAAACAAAAAGAACAGCGACGGTAAAAAAACAAAGAAAGAAAAAGAAATAACTGAAGAGGATATTTTGAACTATATTCGTAAAAACAATGAAGTTGATGCAATTGAATTGATAGAAAAATATAATGAAGAACTCATTAATAGAATGATAAAACAAGGAACAATTATTGAAATAAAAGGAAAAATCAAGATTGTTTAATGAAAGTTAACTTTTTCGGCATTTTTTTACTATACCTTTGAGCTTATCATTTGTCTTTTATCAGAATTTTAACTTTGTCAGTTTTTATTTGGCATATGATGGATAGAAGACAACTTTATTTGTGTCAGTGCTTTACAGACAACATTTTGACGGTGTACTTTTATTCTTGTATCTTCTCTTATTTTATCAGCCAGCGCTGAAACATCTATTGTATCTTGATTATCTCTTAATATCTTGTATAATGCTCTGCTGCAGTATCCCATTATATTGTCTTCACCTTTTTCTGGCCCTGTACCTATCTTTTTAGCATAAGCCATAGATGGTATATGCCCTTCATAAGCGGGCCCACCCATACCTATCAGAACAGTTCTCGGCGGTAAGCTGTATCTTGCAAGGTCTGATGAATAACAGCTGTCGAGAATAACAAGTTTTTGCCCTCTAAAATCCATTAATGCATCTAACAAATCCTGAGGTTTTAAAATTTTTATCTCGCTTGTTTTTTCTATATCCAACGCGCCCCCAGGACTACTGTGGCCAGCATAATAAAATAAAAAGATTGAATCATCAGTAACATATCTTTTCATGATATCTAATTTTGCCAGAATATTTTGTGCTGTTGCATGCTCATCTATCAGTTCATCAATGCTGAAATCGCGTTTTTCAAACTCTGATTTTAATTTTCTGACATCATTTAACGTGCCTTTTAGATTTCCGCCGTAGTGTCCGACAACTAATCCATAGTTTTTAGTTGCCTGTTCAATCTCTGTGAATGAAAAACTAATTGCATCGCTGAGCAGTACCATCTCCCCATTTCGCAAAGGAATTCTTTCAGATGCTGAAACTTTTCTGCTTGATTTATTGATATCATTCCCATTATTTGAATCATTGATATATGTTCCGTTTAATGAGTTTAAATCCTGAATTGAGAAAGTGGAGACTTTACTATCAGGCGGATAAATAACTGCATGATTTCTAGAGATACGTATGCTTTCAATAAATATTGCAATTGTTGCGTCGTATAATGCCTGCGGGATTTCTCTGGCATGATGGTTTTTGACTTCGTAAGATCTGCCAAGATGAGTAATGCCATCAATTATTACAATCTGTTTTGCGCCATTTACTTCTTGGCCAGACTTATCCTTTCTTTCAAGCATTGCTTTTTTTGGCATTGTTTATCTCTCCAGAATTTTAATGATTTTTTTATACATCTTTTTAATAATATCTTTATCTAATAATTCTCTTCGCACCCATCACAGCACACCCCGCCAATGCGCCGACAGCATTGTAAATAATATCAATCATTGTGTTTTGATAAGAGCCGCTTGTTCCGATATCTGCTAGGGTCAATGTTGGAAGGTTGGTTAAACTTGAAATTTTGTTAGTTAAACTTGCCACAGGAACATTTCCAGGAAAAAAAAGATTTGGCCCGTCTGCATTAAGATAAGTGTATCCTAAAAATTCAATGGATTCATGAATTGCACTAATGCCTAAAACCATAAGTATTGTGATGAAGCAGATGGTTCCAATGCTTAATGTTTTGTGAGATATACGCTTTTTGTATTCGAGATGCGCTGTTTTTTGCGCTGTTCTTTTATCGCTAGTTTTGGTGGTTTTGCTGGTTTTGTTGGTATTGTTGATTTTGCTAGTTTTAATTGTGTTGGTGATTTTATTGGTATTGCTGATAATGCCGGCTTTTCCAACCTTAATTAAATTAATTACCCTGCAAAATTTTGTTTTTGCAATCCAGTTAAACAATATCATTGCCACTGCAAAACTTCCAAAAAAATGCGTGTAATTGTCATAGTTTAATCCTAAAACTGTTTTTGTATACATTCCATAAACGCCTAAATCATGAAGAAATAATGCAAATAGGAAAAAAAAGTATAACGCCGTGCTCAGTTGCAGTCTTTTTCTAAATAAGTAAACAAAACAAGCGAGAGCAAAAGTAATGCTTAAATCCCAAAGCCATATTGTTGTCTGTGTAAGAATTGCATATCTTGCAAAGATAATAATTGCTATAAAGAATAAAGACAGGCTTAATCTCATTAATGACATATTTAATTTAGAAAAATAATTCAGCCTATTCACTGACTTTAGCATTGATTTTGAATCATTCATACTAAAGGGGAATGAAGGTGATTTTATAAAGATTATTGAAAGCTATTATTCATTACCATTTTCATCCGAAACTCTTCTGGTTTTACTAAAAGATTTCCGATAAACTTTTTATCCTTCAAATACTGTTTTCGAAAATAACACCTAAACCCTCTTTCTCGTCGAAAAATTTACGGAAAAATTAGCGATGGTTATATTAATGAGTTGTGCTATAATTAATTTAGCTAAAGAAAAATAAATTAGAAAAAATAAAGAGCGCCTAAAGATAAGGCGCCTGCCTTAAAAGCAAAAGGAGTCTCACCAATTCACTTATTGTCAAAACAAATATATAAATGTTTTGAATTTACGCCGAATTTTGTGTGTTAATTTAAAACCTTCACAACCTAATTTATTTGTTTTGATATGTGCATAGCCGGAGTAGCCTAATTGGTAAGGCGCTTGCCTGAAGAGCAGGTAGGAGTCTCACCGCTCCTTTGTGGGTTCAAGGCTTTTGAGTGGGGAAGTGAAATTCCCGCCTCCGGCGCACATTATTTGTGGTACATTTAACTATAATCACTTGTTATGTTCTTTGCTTAACGTAAAACACCAACAATCAATTAACATTATGGCTTACGAGTTATTCAGCATAATGTTTTATTTTGTCAGTTTAGATTTACATGTTCAACCTGTTTATCTTGCCTTCCTTTTCACTTTTTTCTTTCAGCAATTTGCACACCAACTGGTGCTCCATATAACATTTTTCGCATCTTCCATGTTTTTCCTGCTGTGATTTGTAGTCAGCAAAACAAATATTTCCATGCTGTATGCCCTCTTTTTCTTCAATTATATTCCCCAACATGTTTAATATAACCTCATGCATAATGTCGTCAGGTGTGAACAATGTTATCGGCGAGAATTTCTGCTCCCTGTAGGTTGCATGCGGCATTGGCTCTTCTCTTTTGGTGTCGCCCTTGTTGTAGAATCCGCGGTAAAATGCGTTTTTGTTTAGGACGGTGTAAATATTATGCACTTTTACTCTCTCTCTGTGTTGCCCGTTACTGCTTTGTTCACCACTATTTTGTTCATCCCTATTTTGTCCATCTTTTCCATACTGTCCTTCTTGTCCACTTATACCTTGTTCACATAATCCCAATTCCTCCTCGACAATATGCTTTATCAGCCACCCATAAAAAAATGTTTGCAATAAATATTTATGCTCAGGATAAGGTGTTACCCTGTTTGTTTTTGTGTCGAGAATAATAAGGTCATAGTTTTTGGTTATTCTTCTTTCAATATTTATTTTTCCTTCACTATTACTCTTTTCTCCATCACTGTATGTGTCTTGCGTATCTTCTCTCTCTAGAAAAAGATATGCATCAGGATGTATTGACACTGTAAATGGCCTTGTTATTCTGTGCTTTAAATCTGTATGGCTTTTTAGATAACATAAATCCTTTGCGGTGATTGTATGCAAGAATGGTGTTTCTGTATAGCAGTCAGATGCTCTTGGCTCAATGCCTGCTTTTCTTAATGTATCATAATGCACTAATCCATCTAATGGTGTTGACGATACTTTATGTATTGCTGTGCCTCTGATTGCAAATATTGATTCCATTTCCTGCGTGTGTGTTCTGAAAAACTCTTCGACAACATCCTGCGCTTCTCTTGAAAGCTGCTCTTTCAAAAGCTCTTTTCTTTTTTCTCTTTGCATTGAAGTGATTATCTTCTCTATAGAACATCCTATGTCGAGAGAAGCACCTGTATCACTTGTTCCAAAAGAACCTTCATCATCAGAAATGTGTTCATAATATTTAGCAAACCATGCATGGTCTAATCTTGGGCTGGTTGGAAGTGAAAATTCAGATCCCCTAAAATCGCTTTTTATTCTTTGGGGGCCACCTTGTTGATTTTCACCACTGTTATCATTAACCCTCGCATTTTTTATCGACGGCATTTCGAAGAATCCAGGAATCATATCAGATGTTATAATCTTCTTTCCATCAAGTTCCTGAAGCCATCTCCTGTTGGATTTATCCATTGTCCTAAACCCGCAGTAAATTGAAGTATCTCTTGTCATTAGTTCTACAATCCTAGGCTCTATTCTGGAAAAGCCAATTCTGTGAGTGTATGCAAATTCCCTGACATGCCCTGCTTCGTCTTCTGAAAGAATTTCTTTAGCTAAATCATGTATGTTTGGATGCTTGTCGCGCGTTCCATTCTCTAAAAGAAAGAAAGGATACTCGTCGACAGATTGGTACCTAACCTTATTAATTATTTCTTTTGGCTTTATGTTTACTCTTCTTGCGCTTTTAACAAAACGCTTTGACCACGTCATGTAAACATTTTCAATAAACCCAATCAATCTTCCAATTGCGGTCGGGTGGCATATACCCATAAATGGCATTAATTCAGGCGTACTTGCAAGTATTCCCTGCTCACCGCCGACAAAATGGAATTTCAGAGGAGTTTCTGAATAAGCCAATGTATTTTCAATGATTCTTGCGCTGTCAGAAGTTTTCTCCATGTATAATGGAATTCCCCTTATGCCATACTCTTTCATTGTTTCAATAATATGCGGAAACATCAAATCAAGGATTTGCGCAAATTTTATCGCCATAACCTGCGTGTTAAGGTGAATTTCATATCTTTTTAATTCTAAGTATTTTTTCAGGTCAATAACACCGTTAAATGTTGCATCTTCACTCACAAGATCTGGAGATGCTTTTAGAACCTGTTCTATTTGCTTCAAAGAAAGCAATGCAGGATCATAAACAGAATTTCCTCTTTTTGGTATTATGTCGCCGAATTTTATTAATGCTCCAAAACCAATGCCATTTTTAGCATGAATTTCAGGATTTACTTCTGCCTCAATTCTGCCTCTTAACATTTCTTCTAAGCCTATTAATTCATTATCCAAATAAAATTCGTTTGGTGAATCTTGTCTGGATGAATAATGTGTGCTTATTTCACTAAACTCTTCTTTAACTGCTGGTGTTTGTATGTACGGAACAGGCTGCACGTATACAAGCCTAAACATGTCAAGAAATTCAAAAGGAAACCTTCCATTTACTGCCTCAATAAACAGCGTCGAGAAAAGATGCGAGTTTGAGTAAGGGTCAATGCCGCTTTTTCTCCCGCTTCTGTAATCTGTAACACAAAGCCCGTTTACAAGGATCGGAATTTTTTTATGGAAAGGATTATTATTGTTTGTTCGGTCATGTTTTTTTAATTCATCAAGTAAAATCTCACCATGCATTCTATATTTTTTCAGCCTGCCAACTTTTTTTTGGTCATTTGCTTCAACAAACGCGGCGGTTAAAACATCTTCCAAAGATATCTCTGAACTGCTTTTTGCGCCCTTTTTGTAGGCAGCAACTCTCAATCCTCCGCTGTTTTTCAAGGCTTCAAGAAGCAATGCAGGGTCATTTATTCCTTTCGCTGTAAGAAATGCTCTCGCAATCTCAATATTTGAGTATAACTGCTTTATTGTGAAAATACTGTCAACTTCTGCCACTGTAAGCAAAAAGTATATGGTTACATTTATAAATCTTATTGCTTTTCTTCCTCTTCAATGGTAAAATTCCTTACTTTTTTAAGGCCTGAGAGAACATTAGAGGCAAGGCTAAACTCAATGATTAGCGCTGTTATTTGGGATTATAACGAGCGTACAGGTGATGCAGAAGATAATATTAATGCAGATGATGGTACTAATGCAGATGATAATACTCATATCAATGGTAGTACGAGTGAGATTGAAAATATAAGGAAAATTGGAAGTCCAGAAGTTACTGTTCTTCGTCATGAACATAGAATACCAACAAGACTTTCAAGGACAAATACAAGAAATGAACTGCAAAAAAGTGTTGATGTCTATAGGGAGCATGTGCGTAAAACTTATCAGGCAGTTCTTGACGAGACATTAGCTGAAATATCATATTCTAGAAACAAAAAAATAGCGAAAAAAGAAAGAGCAAAAAAAGGAGGCATCTCAAAAAAGCTTGCTGCGCTGGAAAGAAAAAAAGAGGTTCTTGAAGAATTTTTAACAGATATTGACAATAGAATAAGGCTAGAAGGCCCATATTCTCGTGGAAATTACAATACTTTTCACCTTGTTGTTCCGTTTTTAGATTCTTCAGAACAACAGATATATTTGACAAAAGAATTCTTGGTTGACAGCAGATATAACAGCGTGCGAAGGATTCAGGGATATTGTTTCAGGTTTCCGTTTGGAATTGTTGAATTTAATGAAGATAATAATGTTGTTGGTGATGTTGCCGCTGGAAGCCAAAGAAACTCAAAAACAATTGCGAAAAAACAAAGAGTACATGTTGAGCCTGTTTTAAAAGCAAAAGGTTTGGCAAATGATATTGAAACTCATAACTGGCAGAAAGTTCGTGTGCAGGAAGAATTAGCTAATGAACCAGAAGATTCTTTGAAAAAAAGATTTTTGGATTTGGTTGATGCGTACAAAACTCCATTTGATACGCGTGAGCTTGAGATAATGGACAGGAGAGATTATATCAGGGGCATAGAGAATATTCTCGATGCGAATAAAGATGAGAGAATAACTGCTGATTCTTTGATTAATTTAGATGCTGATTCAGGTAGAGATGAAAATTATGTCGTCACCTCGCTTGATTGCGGCATGGAATTTATTGATGTTAAAATTCCACAAAGGTTAGATAAATATGTAGGAGATGGTGCTGGAGACAGCGCAGAAAAAATAGGAAACTCAAGAAGAATCAAAATTATCAAAGCCGAAAGGAAAAAGATTATTCCTGCTGTTAATGGGCTGTTTGCAGAAATAAATCCCTTGTTCTGTTATGGCCATAACCAGCTGAAGTTTGATTATGAGAAATCAGAATCATTGGAAGGGGGTTTTACGCCTGGTGTTGGGGGGGCATCACCTTTATTTCTCGCGCAAATTCCAGGAGGGTTTAAAGTACTTCGAATTCTGCCAGGGAGAATTGATATTGATCCTTCTGGCTATGCGCAGCATTACATGAATCTTCACAATAACAAGCTTGACACGGTTTTTACTCATGTTACTGGCATTTCTTCGCCAAAGACAATGACACATGACGAGCTTGCCCTGAAGACGAGAAAAGCAGAAGAAGGAAGTGTTCAGGATGCTTTTGACATTCTTTATTATGCTGCGCAGGATAGTATGAAATCTTATATGATAGGAGAAGCACTTAAGGAAGAGCACGTTCTGCTTTCTCATGTCTTTTGCTCTTTGCCTGCTAGAATTGATGTAACCTCAAAGAAAACATTAGGGGAAGATTATTGGGTTGGATGGAATTTGCGGCATAAGCAGACATTTCCAAGAGATGAGATAAGGACGTCGAGAATAACTGTTGTGAAAAGATATGAATATGGAGAAGAAAATAAATCAGAAAATAAACAAGAAGTAAAACAAGAAAAGAAAAAAGAAGAAAAACAAGAAAAGAGAGTAGGTGTAAAGTTAAATGAAGTTAGTTTTGAAGATTTCAATAAAACAGATTATTTTCACGATGAGCTTCAGAAAATTGCAAGAGAACATGAAAATTCTGAAGACTTGCTTATAAAAAAAATAAAAACTTCAGAAAAACAGCCAAATAAAAATTTAAACGCAAAAAAAGGCATTTACGACGGTATTTTAGTCTATTTCTTCCCGTTTGCTGAAGCGTTTAGGGGAATGTTTGTTAATGAAGAAGAGGTTATAGCTGTTTATAATTGTGTTGATTCTATCTCCTTAGATAGTCTATCTTATACTCTATCTGAACCAATTTATAATCAATCTGATGCCATATCTGAAGCAAACATGCAGACTACCAATGCAATAATCAGTGCCGAATTATTAAATGCAAGGAAAAAAGTCAGGTTACTTAAAGCAGTCGAGGCAATTTGCGAGTATCCTTTGTTTAAAATGATTGACTGTATGGAAACTGAAACGCTTTTTGCAGCAGAGTTTGATTTAGGGTTTTCTGAAAAAGAGCTTGAAACTTACAGAGCAAGAGTTAAAGATGCAATTGCAAAAATTGGAAAGTTATTGAAGGCATATAAGCCAATTAATATGAAGCAGGAGATGTTTGTTCTGCCTGCGAATATACGAACTAATACACTTGATAATACGCATCATGATACTTGTGATAATGCACATGATAATGCAAATGATAATGCAAATGATAACGCACATGATAATGCATCTGATAACACATTTGATAAAGCTCTCGAGAAGATTATCGACGATAAGCTTGGCGTGATTGTTGGCAGAGGCAGGGTTTTATCAGGAACAAAAGGCAGGTTTGCATGCTGTATCAATGGAGAGTTTGTGATGCATGGCATTGCTGATTATGCCTCAAACAAAGGCGAGAAATGTGTGTTTGAAAAAGCATTTTATGAATATTTCCTGAAAAAGATTGTTGTTGAAGGCGATATTCGTGGTGCTCTAACATATCTTGTAGAAAAGGCAAGGCTTCTTGCAGACGGGAAGATTATGCATGAAGAGATAGAATATAAAAGAGAAGCCAAAAGAGACCACACAGATTATTCTGCCAGAGCAACACAAAGATACATTCCAAGGATGGCAGAAGCTCAGACGAGAAAAAGCGAGATGTTAAAATATGATTATAATTTAGAAGAAATGCAGGAGAAATTCTTTGGATTGCCGACGAAAGAGCAGCAGGAGCAATTAGCGAGATATGATGCGCAGCACAGAGCACTGCATAGGGCGCAGCATAAATCCAGCAGGCAGTTAAGTTTGTTTGATGATGCTAAGATAACGACTGATGCTAACACAACCACTGGTGATTATGATATTAACGACGGCGAAGTTGGAGAAGGTGTTGATGGTGGAGATGGAGTTGAAGGTAATGCTGAAAAACCAAACCAAAGAGCTGGCACAATATCTGAAATTGTCGAGTGGGTTTTCAAATTTAAGAAAGGTTCACATGGAAGAAGATTGCTTGATAAAGTATACAAAGGAGAAGGAACAAATGATGATGTTAATGTGTTGATGAGTTTATATAATACATATAAACCTTAAAGTGTTTTTAAAATGGCAGATGGATTATTTGGATTATTATCGGATTTAAGCGAAATTCAAGAGCAGAGAGAAGTTCTAAATAGAGAGGAAACTCTTCTTCAAAAATTTATTAATCTGGAACAAGGAATTCTTTTGCATGCAGTAAGATATATTTTAATTGATAACTTTTCAAAGAGAATAAATCAGTTATTAAATAAACAACCTAATGATGATTCAGAAGAGTTTTCAGAATCTGGAATGATATCCTCTATTTATTCTTGTTTAACAAAAGAAATGGAAACTATTGAGTTCTCAGAAAAAGACCTTAATGAGTATATATTGGCTAGAGCAAATTATGATGACAGAGATTCATTTGTTAGTTGGGGTAGTGGGCTATTTTCTGGTTTTTTAATTAGTTTGATGACTGAAAGAAATCAAGCACAAGGAAAAAGAACAAGATTTTACATTAATGGCAGAGGTAATAGTTTTGATCATTTATTTGCTTTTGCAAGAACAGTAGATGAATTAGTAGTTGAAAACTTTTGCGGGGATTATATTTGTAATTGTATTGGTTCAAATGGTGGTGTTGCCAATCAGGTTGTTGGATTGAATATTAGAGGAAATTACGCTTTGGCTGGGATAGGAACAAATGGTGGTAAAGTAGGTCTTGTTTTGGGTGTAGGCATCAAAGGAAGAGGTGCATTACTTTCAATTGGATCAAACAGAGGTGATGTAAAATATGTACTTGGATTTAATATTGAAGGTGATAATGCGCTCTATAATATAGGTAATGATAAAGGTAATATTGGTTTGGTTTGCGGTTATGATATTATTGGTAAGGGTGTATTAGAAGCAATATGCAATGATGACAGTAAAGGAGAGATAATAATAGGTATTAACATAACTGGTGATAATGCATTATCTTTCTGTGGTAGTAATAAAGGTAATGTTGGATTATTGTATGGTATAAATATTAATGGATATGGTGCATTAAGTTATGCAGCGCATAGGAAAGGAAATGTAAAATTAGTGGTTGGTGAAAATATAACTAATATAAATAACGAACCCTTTAGTTTATATAAGACTGGTGCCCTTTCTTTTATTGCTAGTAAAGAAGGTCATGTTGAGGTTGTTGTAGGTAATAAAATTACTGCTAGATCTGCTTTGTCTCATATTGGATTTGAAAATGGAAGAATTGGTAAACTTGTGGCAATAGCTGTTAAGGGAGAAGAGGCTTTATCTTACATTGGCTGTGATAATGAAAAGAGAAATGCTATAATGGATTATTTGTTAGAGTGTGAATTAAGTGTGGACTTAATTGAAATGTACGAAAAGAGACTCGGATATAAAATTGAACCAGATGAACAAGATACAAACAAAATACCTCCTAACTTTATCGGCGAAGAATATGAAAAAGTTAATGAAGTTCTCTGCGACGAGGAAACCAATGTAACGCCACTTAAACTATGCTGTAATAAACTAGTTATAGGTAATCAAGCAGTAGAAGAATATGAAAGAATAATGAAAGAATATAAATTGAATGAGCTTGTAGAGACAGTGAGAAGTATGTATGGTCAACCTTACCAAGAAATTATTAGAATTGTTGAGACATTGAAACTTAAAGAGTGGTTAATAAATAGTGGTTAATATGAGCAACGGATTATCACCAGGATTTGGCGGACTAACAGGGATTGATGATGCGAGAGATGTTCAAGCTAGAGAGCAGACTACACTTGACAAATTATTAGAAACAGAGAATATATTAATTCATGGTGAAACACAAGGTTGGTACAAGGACGTTTCAGTTGAATTTGGCAGGTTCCGTGGTGGTTATACTTTTTTGTATGACAGATTGACTCAGTTATTGGCAAATGTTAAATTTACAGAAATTAATTTAAGAGAGTTTATTTTAGCAAAGGCAAACAATGAATATCAGGAAGATTATTCTGCAGCATTAGGATTATTTACAGGATGTTTGCTGCAGATATTGTCAGAAAGAAACACAAAAGAAGGCAAACGAACAATTATTTATATTAATGGCCAAGGAAACAGATTTGATTACTTATTTTCTCATGCAAAGGCAGATGATACTCTGGTTGTTGATAATTTCAAAGGCGATTACATCCTTCATAAAATATGTAATCCTCCTGACAAAAAAGCAGGAAATATAGCCGTGTTAAATACATCTGGGGATAGAATCTGTGCAGGAATTAATAGCAATATCTGGAATCTATTTATAATAAACTGTTGTGGTGATTACATAGCTTCTGAAGTTTCAGAGCGTTCAAAAAATGCGAGCATTAGTAATCTTTATATTTTAAATGCAAATGGAAATTATATTGCGAATAAACTTGCTGCGAATGGAAAAATAAATGATGTTTTTATAGTCAATGAAAATGGCGATGTTAACTTAGGCGATGTCAGCGCAAGAAACGGCCGTATAAACACTCTTTATGTTGTATCTATTAGTGGTGTAATTAACATATCAAGTGATGATTCTCTTGCAGGTATAATGGATATGATGGAAAAGGCTGACATTACTAAAATTAATGCGCAAGAATTAAACATGTATGATAACACTGTTCATGTTGATAAGGCAGTTCTGGATCAATATAAAATAAGAATGCAAGAAACAGGAGCAGAAGAGAAGATAGGTTTATTAAAAAATTTGCAAGGAAAACGTTACGAAGATGTGATTGAAATATTACAAAAACATTTCTAATAAGCTATATTATACAAAAGTGATTAATTTGTTCGAAAATTAATCACTTTTAGTATATATTCTAATCTCTTTACCTTGAACAAAAACAGTTAGGAACTTTTCTTCCTAATTTTAGGAACTTTTGTTCCAAAAAACTTCAGAATAATTGGAACTTTTATTCCTATACTATTATATGATTTGATTTTTCATCCTTTCTGGAGAATAGGTTTTCCATCACCACAATCTTTAAATAAGTTCATTAAATCCTTTTTTAAATCATCGATAAAACACGAAAATTAGCATTAAAAACATATAATACAGGTGAATAAACATGCCAACCCCACATGAAGAATTATATTTGGAATTAATACCAAAAGAAGCAGATGATGACCCTTTACAATTTCTAAGCCCACGCCATACTAAAAAATATTGTGATGATAATGTAAAGGATTTTATAAAAGAATTGCCAATACAATATAAAAAACATAAATTTACCAAACACTCTATGGGTGTAGGATCTTGTGTGTTTCAAACTGACGGCAATAAAGGTTTTCTCATTGGTTATAAACCAGATTATGCTCTTTATTTTCCTAAAAAAAGACCAAAATGCGGTGTTGATGTGCCTGTGTTTCAACTCTCTTTTGCGCACAGGAATACTGATTTAACTGAAAGAGTTCTCCAGCTTGCGCTTGAACAGTTTTTTCTAAGGCAAAAAGAAGATACTAGTGATTCACTAGTTGTTTATCGTCTTAAAGGAGAAGAAGTCTTTCAGCGCGGCTTAGATGTTTTAAGAGAATATCTGCCACAAGGAACAAAAATAGAAGCAAGATGCAACCCTCATTCTTCTCATACACGCGCGCCGTATACTCTTTAGATTTATTGTTTAATTTAGTTTTTGATTCATTTAATTCTTCTTTTTTTATCTGTTTTTTCTTTCTCCTTTTTTAATCCTGTTTTTGATTCTACAATTCCTTCTCTTCTTAATATATTTGCTAAAACTCTCACTGCTTCGTACGACGGATAACCTTCGATATGATAATAATCAGATGGGTGCATATTGCCAGTAATATATAATAGTGTTCTCTCTGGCCTTGCTTCAAGTTTTGGGAAGTCATTACCTTCCTCTGTTTTGTCGTGAATATCACTTCTATGTGGTGTATAACCTGCTTCTCTAATCATATAATCAATAAAAGAAAATTTGGCACCGCCTGTTATTCTCTTTGCGTTAATACACCTATTTTTTGTCGCTGTTTTCAATTTGTCAACTACATAATCTACAAGCTCTTCTATTCCAACAGGCGTTTCTAGTTTTACATCTACATAGAATTTCTGCGGTTTGTATGGCACACCAGCTTTCGGCAGCTCATACTTCTCTCGTGCATAAAACTCAATTATTTTAATTGTTGGTGATGTCATTTTTGTTTAATTCTTGTGTTTTGAATGTATGTTTTTGAATGTGTTTTATTTACTACATTCACATATTTAATGGCAAAACAATGCGGTTTATAAACATTTCTATTCTGTTACTACTTATTAATGTTATAAAAATAAAAGATTTAATGGCATAGCCACACATATCATAAAAACATAGCCGCATATCTCATAAAAAGTTTCAAAGTTTTTTTAAAAGCAGTATAAAAAATAAATTCAAATCTCTTTACAAAAATTAAACTCAAATCTTATGCCCCATCTTTGCCTTTTTTGTCGTCAGATAAGCTTGATTATGCTCATTCGGCTCTATTTTAATTGGCATTAGCACGACGCTGATTCCTTTTTCTTTTAACGGCGCAGATTTCTTCATATTGTTTGTCAGAAGGCGGATAGAGGTTATTTTAAAATAATCTTTGAGTATAACTGCGCATGCACTGTAATCTCTTAAGTCTGGAACATAGCCTAGCTCCATATTTGCCTCGACAGTATCATATCCCTGCTCTTGGAGTTTGTAAGCTTTTGTTTTGTTCATCAGGCCAATGCCTCTGCCTTCCTGCGCAAGATAAAATAAAATACCTAGTTCTTCATTTGCAATTAACTGTTTTGCTTTAGCCAATTGCTCTCCGCAGTCGCACTTTTTGCTTCCAAAAATATCTCCGAACATACATTCGCTGTGTATTCTGCAAAGCACATTTTCTTTTCTGAACACATCGCCTTTTGCAAGAACAGAGATGTATTCGTTGATACGTTTGAATAAGAAGAATTTTGTATCTTTGCCCATGATTGATGGAAGATTAACTACTTCAACAAGCTCGACATTGTCTTTTTCAAATGGGTGTAATGGCATGATACTTGTAAAGAAGGTGGGCAGGTTTTAAATAGTTTTTTAATAACACATTGTATCAACAGTACCACAAGTATTATATACTTACACCACTTCTAACATTTAAAATGGTACACACTACCAAATCTAAATCTCTTAACTATTCACAACACATCTTAATCAGAGGTCTAGCCGGATTAGCTGCATTGTATGCACTTGGTGTTGGATGCGAATCTAAAGAAGAGCTAATTGACAGCGAAAAAGATGCTGGGTTGACTTTGGAAAGCTGTGACGTAGCAAGTTCAAAGTGTCCTTCTGTGTGTCTTGATAACGATTATTATCTTTGTGATCCATTTGAAGGAGAAGAAGGCATTAATGTTGATGTTTGGAAAGTATCTATAAAAGGAGAGGAAATTAGCTTCCTCATTGATGAAGGGTATCTAACTATGTCTAGTAGTCAGGGAAATGTCGAATTGGACACGGGAATAAGTTTCTTGTCAGTGCAGTCAGCTGGTCTTCCTGAAAGCGGTAATTTTTATCATGGTATCGAAGCGAGAGTTAAACTCGACGGCTCGTCTTCTTTCACTTTAGGCAATGGAACTAATCGGTGTAAGATTGGAAGTTCTAATGGCGCTATTTGTGGTGGTTATTCCATTCAAGAAACGGATTATTATGAAGCAAAGGTTAAAGATGTTTCTGAATGGCACACTTATCATATGGGTACCGGCAAGGCTCTCGATGGAAGCGGTAAAGTTGAAGGTGCTTTATACCAGGACGGCAAGAAAATTATGGATTTAGAAATTCAGAACGAATCATCAATAAAATATAGTAAATTTACCACAGATATCAATTGCTGGCTTCCCGAGATTGGTTCGTGCACGTTCGATTATGTTCGAGCACGAGTGACAGACCAAAACAAGTGGTAAGAGTAATCTCTTTTATTTTTTTGCATAAAAACCCTTGTTTAACACACAGAATTTCTTGTCATTCTCTAAATCATCTGCAATTTGCGCTATTTCCTTCTCTCTGGCACTTTGTGCGGGTTTAATAATTATATATTTACTATGATTAGATTAATAGTTTTTTAATAATTCATTTAAATCCAAGCATATTCCCTTTTCCAATGGCAGAACAAACCAAGAGCATTAATGATTATGGTTTTTTGAGTATATTTGATATTGAACCTAAAGCAGCAAGAGAAAGAGTTAATGCTTTATTTAATAGTTCAGGTATAGTGCACTTTCAGTTTTATGACTGCATGGAAAGATATGAAACTCCATTTGATTTCAATAAAAAAGAATGGAAAGATCCATTGGGCAGGCAGATAAGAAGAGATACACTTGAAGCATATAGTGGCGGACTTTAATAATTGATCAATTTTGTTAAAGTCCGCGAATATAGTCACGGAATTTTATATTCAATTATTAATGTCCGTGACTATATATTGATGAAATCCAGAAAATTAATGGCAAAAGCTGGTTTTATATTCCTGTATACGCTGTTTCACCAAATTATACTGCAGTTGGATTAGAAGATGCATTATTTACTTTTGTTCCGGAAACTCAGAAATTTGTTCAGGAATGGTTTTGCATTGATAGTGATCCTCAGCGTGCATTTGTTTCTGTTGTTGATCCTTCTTCTCAGAGATGGAAAGAGCACTTTACAGAACAATTGAAATTAGCTGTATCTAACCTTGGCTTTAGCGGGATACATTTTGACCAATATGGCGCTCTTGGTAACAGATTTAAATTTAGGTATAAACACGAGCATAATACACAAAATTATCCAAATAATTATCCAAAGAATTGGTCGTTGGAGAATGCTAAAGATAAGAGTTGTTTTGAAGAGATTGATAAAATAAGCTTAATCAAAGAATTTCTTGAATATTTCAAAGAGCAAATGCCTGATGTTCCTTTTACTTTCAATGCTGTAGATGGGTATGGCCTTGAAGAAACAATGCATCTAGTGGAATTTCCTTACCTTGAATTATGGAATGATGAAAGCATTTCTTTTTATTCTTCAAAGTTATCCTCTTTAAAATTACATTCTTCGGAATTGCATTCTCCAGAGCTCCACTCTTCAGAACTACATTTTTCAAACCTAAATTTTCCAGAACTACATTCTTCAGAACTGCATTCTCCAGAACTGCATTCGTCAGAACTACATTCTTCAGAACTACATTCTCCAGAACTGCATTCTTTAAGACAGGATTTATCAAAATGGGATAACTCTTCATCAAAATTAACTTCTTCAGGTAAATTTGTTATTGCTGCATATACTCCCTGCAAAGGCGGAATGTTTGACGACGCTGTTTTTATCAGAAGAAAACACCTTATTAACCATAAAGGCGGCACGTTCTTGTATAAAGGCGATGACAGCAGATTTTTAACAAGCTGTTATTTTCCTGCTGCAAAGAAGATCGAGAATGCTGCGTTTGAGTGAATTTTGAATGTGTTAACCATTACTATAATATTTGTTTGGTATATTTTTTGTTTTTCAATCTCTTTTTTTCTATCACCTAACTATGAGCTCATAACACGAATTAGGGCGCAGCCAGACGTCTCATGAATAAGAATAACTGTTTGCCGCATAATAACTGTTTGTCGTAAGTCGTTTGTCGTTGGTCGTAAACGGAAAAACGTAAAAAACAGCTGACGACATACGACTAACGACCTACGACTTACCAGTTTTTATCCTAGTGAACTGTGGCTTCGCCCAGGAACAAAAAAAATAATTACTCATCCATCATCCCTGCTCTTCTTAATCTTCTAAACATTCTATTTCTCTGATAGCGTGATATGTCTTTTGCTCTTTCTGACTGCCGCATTTGAAATTGTTCTCCTCCTTCATTGTTATATCCTTCTCCCTCTTCTCCTTCATGTCCCTTATCATATTTTCCTTCATTACCATTTCCTTTACCTTTCTTTGAGTTCATATCTCTTTTGATTTCCTTTAGCTTATCAATTTCTCGCATTGTACGGCGATAAATTTTAAAATTCTCATGGTCAACATTTGCTTCAAAATAATTAGCATATACTGTATAAGAAGAAATAGCAGTGTTAAAATGTTCTCCATTAAGTTTAAAGAGCTCAGCTGCGATTATACCTGCGTTGAAGTGAGTCATTGCATAATGTTCCTCACTAAATTCTCTTACTTTTTCTGCGCCAGTTAAATACTCATTTAATGCCATTTCAAGCCAGATTATTTTTTCATCACGATTGGGTTCTATGCTTGCAATTATCTTTGCAATGTCTCCGCTTAATGTCAATGAAAATGCTTCACATTTTTTATCAGGCTCATCTTGTTTTTTATCAGGTTCAGACAGCTTTTTGTCTGACTTTTTACTATCATTATACTCCTTTTCAAGCTTAGATAGCCTTTGACATGACTCTTTACGATTATGATATGCTTTTTCGAGCCATGCTCTTTTTAGCATATCTTCTTCTATAAGATTAGCAAGATCTAACGCAACATCAGCCATCAAACAGAGTGTATATACTGCAGATTTTTTATTCTCTTCTTTTATTCTTTCTTCAGATTTGCTGAAGCAATTATATGTACGCTCTAACCATTCAATCTTTAATAATTTGTCATCAACGAGATTAGCTATAGATTTTGCGCACTCACCCATAAACCCATATTGATGCCCTGAAAGATGCATATCAATCTTCTCGCATATTTTCACAGTAACAGAATATTCTTCATAGCATCTCTCCAATAAATTGCATTTTAGTTTTGTATCTGTTAATGTATCAGCCAGGCGTTTTATGATATCAGCCTTATGTCCTCTAGTCGCTGCAGCATGCCTAGGATTAAAACTTTCGGTCTTTTTTATACATTCAGTATAGTCTTTGTATGCTTTTTCCAGCCAGAATGTTTTTCGACTAACTTCTTCAACTAAGTCTGCAATTTGTTTTGCAATATTACCCATAAAACTTAATTGATATACAGAATGCTCAGGATCAATTTTAGCTGTTCTGTCTTTTGTCTCAATGTGATCTTGATATGCTCTTTCCAGCCAATCTACTCTTTTCTTTGTGTCGTTCTCATTCTTTCCCAAAAAGATTTCTATGTCTCCTCTTCTTCCATACTGATAACTCACATGCCTTTGGTCAATTTTCTGTGAATAGTTAATACAATCCGTTATATCTTTATATGCCAACATGGCAGCGCTTAATTTCTCACTCTGTTTATCGCTTTTCTTTGCAATGTAAAAGGCAATATCTGCCTTTCTCGAGAAAAAAAGTCCACACATAATCTGAACGTCTCTTTCTCTAAATCTCCTTTGATCATAGGTCTTTGTTTCTATTAACTCAACCCCCCTTTGATTGAACCAGTATAGAATATACAGTTGTTCTATTGATAATGTTGGCGTTGGCCAGTTGAATTCTGTTAAGTCAACTTTTCCTTCTTCAGTATCTTCAATAAGATATCTTGCTGCTTTAGTGAAATGTTTTATATACAATAATTCAATAGGCATTCTTGCAGTAGAATAAGGATTAGGTTGGTTAGGGTTAGGTGGGTTTGGAACTGTGTGTTTTATAATTGTTTCTAACAAATGCTTTGTTACTTCAGGATTTCTGTCTATTTCATAATTTACTAATCCTGACTTTAATTGAAAGCTGTCCATGTAATATAGAGTGAAGGTGGGTTTTTTAAAGTTTTGCCTAATGGGTGGTGGTATACTAAAATTCCTTGATTTGTTGTAAATACCCCACCGCTTGCGGTGATTGGGTTGAAAAAATGTTTTTTGGGTATTTACAACACTGAAAATCCCAACTAAATGATACCCCGCCCCTTGGGGCGATTGGGTAATTCAT
>JACQSP010000073.1 GCA_016205905.1 Candidatus Woesearchaeota archaeon | reverse complement strand
TTTATTTTTTAATAATTTTTAATTAATAATCTTTTAGTTTTAATAAGTGTACGTTCTTTTTAATCTTTGTTTAGGTAATTTTTAGTTAGTAATCTTTAATTTGGTGTACGTTCAATCAATTCTAAGTGGCTTTTTTGTCTTAAAATAATCACTCTTTTTAAATGTTTTTTTAATTCTACATCTGTGGTGGCTATGATATACTCATCATGAGCATCATTTGCCAAATCTTTTATAATATCATCAACGTACATATTAGCATATTTTTCAGCTAACTCTTTATCAGTTTTCGTTGGGATTATATTAAGTTTTCCCTCTTTTTCAAGCTTATTTACCAAAGCCAATGCAATATTAACCGCTGTTTTGGTCTTTGTACGCTCATTTTTAGCTTTTTCAGGCAAGCTTTTGAGCTCATCAATGCTTTTATCGATAATATACAGCTTGTAATTGAAGGTACATATCCTTTCAATCTCTCCAAAGATATCAACACCAAAATTGCCAGGAATCATCAAAAAGTTGGTGTCTAACAATATTTTCTTGTATATTGGCATTTAAAAATAAAGGATTTTGGTGTATTTATAAAGTTTTTTATCGGGTTGATTAGTTTTAGTTACTACTATCAAGTTTAAAAAAACATAATATTTATATACTAGTTATTTCAACATAAAATTATATGACTCAACAAGGCTTAACAAGGCAGGAAAAACTAGGCGATATTACTTTTGGTATTCCAGGGGATATTCATCCACTTAATCAACCTTATGGATTCTATACTTTTTTGGGTATAATGCCAACTGCTACTAAAGCAGAGATTAGAGCAGCTTATAAAAAATTAGCAGCGAGATTTCATCCTGACAGAAATAAAGATAAACCTGAAGCTGAAAGAGAAGAAGCAGAAGAAAAATTCAAGCGATTAGAGGATGTTATTGATGTCCTTCTTGATGATGGCGATGAACTTGGACAAGAGCACAGCCAAAGAAGACAATATGATTATGTCTCATCTTTAGAATCTTATTTTGATGGATTTATCCAGCAGGGAGACAATAGAACAAAAAAGCTTTCTGAGATTATGTTAATTAACATGCAGATTAAAAGAAAAAAGGCAAAAGCAATACATGAATTTAGAACAACACACCCAGAAGAGTATGCTAAACTTTCAAAGCTAGAAGAAGAAGCTCAGAAAATAATTAGTTCTGGTGATAAATCTAACTTAACTGAGACAGGTAAAAAGAAACGTATAAAAGAAATTCTTGAAGAAATGAATGATATTTCTGCGAAAGGAGCAGGTTTAACACCAGAAGCTAGAAACGAGATTGATGAAGCAGTGAAAAAAGCAGCTGAGCGCCATCATGAAGAACAGAGAAAGTTTGCTCAATCTTTTGGACAGAATTCAAGAAAGTATTTTGCAAAGGTATTAGATATATTTTATCTGGGTAGAGGAGAAACTCCTTTAGGTTTTTCGAATGAATGGGATGTAACTTTTAATACAGAAGGTAGGTTTCAATTAGGTCTTGGTATGCATGAAGAAAGAGGGGATGTTCTTGAATTAATATTAGCTGGAGAAAATTATATTCACGGCTTTTCTCAAGTGCATTTTAAGTCAGAAAAAGCAAATGTGAGGGTAACAGACCCGCATTTAGAAGGCATTGTGCATATTGTAGAAGGTAAAGTAAGTATTGATTATGAAGAAGGTTCTTATGGAAAAGTTATTCGTGCAAGAGCGCCAAATGTTCAGATGGAATATGGGTTTGTAAAACATGGTGAATTATATGTTGCAGAAAGATTCGCTCAGGGAGAATGGTGGAAGAAAAAGCCAGCTCTTGATGTTGCAGTTCAGGATGGAAGTGTTACCTTACATTTGGCAGCACAAGAAATAGGAAGAAGGCAGAATCAAACGTATAAGTATTTAGAAGAGTTGATTGATAGAAAAAGCAATAATTTAATTAATAAAACCCCTAATATAATTAATGATTTGTATCATAATTATAAGATTAAGTATTAAGCAAAAAATGTAAAGATAGATATTAGGGATTATAGACAATATAAACAAGGTGAATTAAAAATGCAAAACACAAAAGATTATTTAACTTTGAAAGGATGGAAAGCAGATTTAGAGGAAACTATAAGAAATTTTAAAGATAGTGGAATTTTGGTAAAAAGAATAGCGGGACTATCTTATTATGGATTACAAAAATGGGGTGGAGAAATGACTTCTGGAGAGCTTGAAGATTTTAGCTGGAGAAGTAGTGCGCTTTGGTTTGATAATGAACGTGATTTTCAATTTTATGCAATGAGTAATTATTGGCCTTTAGGGCGCTGTCTTATCGGGCATGGAAAAAACGCAAGAAGATATGATGATACTATAGTGATTCCAAAAAGCCAATACAGGAATAGTTTACAACCAATTTAAGACATCAACCTTTTTTTAGGGGATTTTATTTTCATAAATCTTTCGTTCTAAAAGAGAACTAATACATTAAACATTAGTTCTTAAATAGAACTAAAAAGTGTATTATTAGTTCTAAAATAGAACCAATGTTCATTATTATAGGTTAAAAAACACTAATGCTGAAAGAGGTTGAACTGTGCCAGTCAAGCCAAACTTATTTATTAGTTATTCTATTCAGAAACCAATTCTCAAATTTGCACACTATCGTTGATATTACCAGCGAAAAGAGCATAAAGGCAATAATCAAATTTAAGATTATGCTTAACTTTGGAATATCTGCAACCTTTGTTGCCAGAACAAATACAACCACTGCCACTGCAATGCCTTTTGGGATATTTAGCGTCATGAATAGTTTCTCTTTAAAAGTAAATCCTTGTTTAAGTGTTGAAATTTCAACTGAAATATATCTTATTAATATATAGATGATAAATAAAACCCCTGCTTTCCACCAAAATACATAATCCTGCAGTGGTATTTCTATCCCTATACCGACGAGTATAAACACAAGGATAAGCAATGAATTTCCAAATATTGATGAAAAGCTGTAAAGCAGCTCTTTTTGTTTGATATAAAGGTTGCCAAATAATAAACCCATCACAGTTACTGCAAGTACGCCATTTCCATTAAGGTTTTCAGCAATGATATATGTAAGCAGTGCAGCGGTGATTAGTGCCAAAGGGCTTAGGGTTTCTGAATATGTCTTTTTCATTGCTTTTGCAACAATCAATCCTATAAGAACACCTGCGCCAATGCCGACAATAAACTGCATAAGGAATGGTTTCAGCTGCTCAAGCAATTTTGAGAAGATTACTGTCTCAACATTCAATGTCTGCATTAATCCAAGAATAATAAATGGTATCAATACTGTCAAAGGAGTATTGACAATTGATTCAATCCTTAAAATCTCAATTACTTTGTTTGCTTTATTTTTTCCATGATTTAGCATTGAAAATACAACGTCAGGGCTTGTGGCAACCATAATGCTTGAGAATATTAAGACGAGAAAAACATTTTTTATGCCAAAGATAAATGTTGTTGCAATTGAAAGGAGCAGCATATTCAGTATGAGAAATATAAATGCCAGCCTTAAAGCTTTTAATGTATAAACATCAATTGTTTTCCACCTAAACCTTGAGGATGCATCAAACACAACCATTACTAATGCCAACACACCAAGAGATGTGAGAAACACAGTCGGGAACACAAACAATTTCTCGCCGTAAAATGCCACATTTGACAGCGCAATCCCTGTAATTAACAGCAAAAGAATATTTGATATTTTTAATTTTTTTGAAAGCAAAGCAATAAACAAGCCAATAAAAAGTATGACTGCTATGCTGGTGAGATATAGTAAATATTGCTCCATGATTACCTCTTTTTTAATTCTTTTCTAGTTTTTATTGTTTTAAGTTATTAATTTTGTGTTTTTATATTTTTTATAGTTTAGAATATTTATATAATTCTTTAACCAATTCTGGAATTTCTATAATCGCTTCTTTAATTGTTTCTATATTAACATCATCACCATAATAATTTATTCCATTTCTTAACTTTCTATATCTATCAAATTTTTTTGATATATGTTCTTCTTTAAGAATATCTCTCAAAAAGTAAGTTATTGATTCATGGTCAAGAAATTTATAACCTTTCAAATAGCCTATTGCCTCACAATATTCTCT
>JACQSP010000002.1 GCA_016205905.1 Candidatus Woesearchaeota archaeon | reverse complement strand
TAGCACCTAGCCACTAGCACCCAGCACCTATTTTTATTTTTCATGAGACGTGTGGCTTCGCCTTGGAACTAAACAAAAAAAAGAAAAGCCAGTAATCACAGCAGAGCTGTTTGGTTTTAGACTCGTTTCTATTGAATAAATTATATATAATACCAACATTTACCTTATGAATATGTATTTAAACAGGGAACTTATTTTACAATTGTTGGCAGAAAAGAATCTTACGCTTGTTGGCGTCACTAAAAATGTTTCTGCTGAAACAATTAAAGAATTAATTAATCTCGGCGTTAAAAATATTGGAGAAAGTAAAATACAGGAATTTGGAGAAAAATATCCTTTGATTAAGGAACTTCTTGAAACTTCCCACTGCAAAACACATTTCATTGGCCATTTGCAGTCAAACAAAACGAAAAAAGCAGTAGAATTGTTTGATGTTATACAATCCATTGACTCTGAAAAGATAGCTGTTAAGGTCAATGATGAAAGCAAAAAGTTAGGCAAGGTAATTGATGTAATGATACAAGTCAATGTTGGCAATGAGCAACAGAAGTATGGTGTGATGCCTAAAAATGTTGTTGAGTTTTACAATACCATTACTTCTCTTTCGAATATTAATATAATTGGATTAATGTGTATTGCGCCAGAGTTTCCAGAGGACGAATCAGAGAAGACAAAATCATATTTTAAGATGATGACGAGAGTTAATAAGAAATTAAATCTTAAATTCCTTTCTATGGGTATGAGCAATGATTATCATGTTGCGATTGAAGAAGGGGCAAATATGATAAGAGTGGGGAGAAGATTGTTTAGTTAGTTATTTTTGAAAGCGAATAGTATGACTTTTGAGTTTCAGATTGTTGGCACTTTTTATTTATCTATTTGTGTGTTTGTACAGAAATTTATCTTTTGTAAACGTGTTTTAACCAAAACTGTTTGAAGAATGATAATGTAAGTGTTGAGAGAATAAATCCAACTGTTGGAACAATCGCATTTAACAATGGATTTGGCGCATCAATAGACCAAAGAAAAATAACTATTACAATGTAAGTCATTAACGCTATAAGCAGCCTTCTTGTTTTGCTTGTCTCCCACGCTTTATCTGCTTCTACCCGCTTGTTTCTTTCTTTGATTTGTTGAATATCTTCTTTCATGGTTAAGTTTAAATTATTCATGTATATAATGTTTTTGTTTTAAAACAGAATTTAGTATAACAATAAACTATACTAACACAAGAGATATACTAAAATTCCTTGATTTTCGAACAAAAATCAAGGACTTTTAATATATATATTAATAATAAACTCAATCCATCAACTGTTTTTCCTCGACTTTAGAAATCAAGGCAAAGATAATTATTGCAATTCCTATTATCACTAGCGAATATCTCAGCGACCATTCTACCAATAATCCAATCAGCGGATAAAGCAGTGCTCTGACAAAATGATTTACCATTGAAATCGTCGAGATAACTGTTGCTCTGTTATGCGATTCAATATATTTGTTCATATAACTATTAAATAAGACATATCTTGAGAGTCCAAACCCCCCGATAATTATTATTAATGCAATAGTTATTGGTATATAACTGTTCAAACCCAGCAAGATAAATGCAGCACCAGAAATAATTGCGCTCCACAATAAATACTTTTTTTTTGAGCCAAACTTGTTTTCCAGCCATTCAAACCGGTTCATGAACAGTACTTGAATGCCAGTAAATCCAGCGTGGATAAAACCAAAATAGAAGAGTGGCACGCTGAGGAGTTTAAGCAATGGTTGGTATATCCATACCAAAAAGAATACTAACACACCTATAGAAATGCGGTCAAATGCAAGAATTTGCAGTATCTTATTGTCTTTGAAATGTTTCACACCGCTGACAAACATACTCAAATATCGTTTAGATTCAACTCTTTTTCTTGTTTTTGGCTCTTTTAATGTGAATGCAAAAAGAAATGCAATCATTAATGGAATAATCACAATCAGCATAGGGATTCTAAGGCCAAACTTTGCTGCAATAAAACTTCCGACTGGCGCAGCAATCATTAATCCTGTGAGTTCAAAACCATGATATCTTCCGAATACACTCTTTGATGTATTTTCCTGCTTTGTTTTCTTCAGGCTGTCATATATCAATGCTTCATCAGCGCCAGACAATAATGTGAATCCTAATGCCCAGATAAATTCACCGACTAAAAATATATAAAAATTAGGATGTGATGTGTAAACAAGAATTGCAATAGCAGTTACTAATGCTGACAAAATTATTGATACCTTTCTGCTGATATAATCTGCAATTGCGCCAGTTGGTATCTCAAGAATAAAGATGCAGATGACAAAGAAAGATTGAAGCATCATCAATTGTGTAAAACTTATCCCTCCCCAGTCCAAGAAAAACGGCACTAATACACCGCCAAAAAAGTGCAGATTAATCAAGAACTTAAAAACATACATTTTCCAAATATTTGAGTTCAGTGAAGAAATAGTAATTGTATTAGTAATTATGTTGTGTTTTTTATTCATAAAATTTAAATTAAGTAATAAATTTATAAATATTTTGTATTTGT
>JACQSP010000060.1 GCA_016205905.1 Candidatus Woesearchaeota archaeon | reverse complement strand
GTAATTAGAGCATAAATTGATTAGTTTCATTTCTTCTTTTTCAATTCCCAATAGTAAAATTATTGTATTAATATTATTAATAATATTTAAAAATAATTTATAAGATTCATTATTAATAAGCTCAAATGGTTTAGTTTTATCTAATACTGACAAAACAAAATTATTACTTTTTTTAAACCATTCTGATAATTTTTCTCTTTTTAATATTTGTAGTGTTTTTATCATATTTCAAAATACTATCTACTAAACTTTTGCGTTTTTCGACGACAATACCCTGTGCAAAAAACCAAAACGGAAAATGGTGTTTTAAACACTATAAATCACGAATTTAGCGATTTTAACTGTTTTGGTAAAATAAAAAACGCAAAAATCTAAATCTACTTATGTATCTATAATGCAATAAAATATTTAAACTCCCTTTATTACTTAAAAATATATTAATCCAATTCTGTTAGTGCTCCTAATAAGAACACACCAAATAATCCATAAAAAAAGACTATTGTCATATAAGGAATATCACTATCCCAATGAGTGTAAAATTCTCTGTGTGTTGCAGTGATTATACCAATACCTAATATCGCACTTATTGCATATGGTACAAGAATCTTATTTATGATACGCTTTGTTTTCTTATGTTTAATATTATTCTCACAAAAATAATAATATCCTAATACAAAATAGATTAAGAAGATAAATGGAAATAAAAAACCAATTATCCATTTAGTTATAAGGATATAATTTGAATAATCCATAATTATAAGAACCGACCTACTCTTCTTTAACCTGCGCAGTATCTTTCGTCCTGTAAATTCTTGCGAAGCTTGGAGCAATTACCAAATAATCATCGCCGAAACCAGCGATGTCTCCTTCAATTGCATCGCATGTTTTTTTGAGTTTGTTGATTGCTCTTTTTAATTCTACAAGATCCTTATTTTTCAATGGTTTTATGTTAATCAATCCAATAGTATATCCTTCTCTCATTGAATCCAATACTGGCTTTATATCAGAAAAATCATTTATTACAAACGGCCTTACAATAACCTTTGGCTTTTTACCATCATCATTAGTGTCACCAAGAACATCAAGCTCAACATATTCATCGCCAACTTCATCAACATCAGGCTCATTAGCAACGCCTAAGGATTTTTTCATTCTTTCTATAAATGCTTTCACCATTTTGCCTGCCTCCAATAATCATCAAGTCTTTTTCACTCAATTACATGTTTATAATTATATTTTCTATCTCTTTTTCCATCTCTTCATTTATTATTGGTATTGTTTTATTTAATCAATACTACTTACCAATACTACTTAATTCATGCATATTATTGTTATATATAAATCTTTTGCTTTTAAATTTTAAAATTTTTTTACAACCTATGCCAAATTTTTGAATTTTGAAGAATACACTATGGGTAAATAACAAAAACTAATATGTTCCAAAACATATATAAATAAGTAAATTGATAGCACAATGAAATGGTTGCAGGTAAAACTATTAAATCAAAATCTGGTGAAAAAAAATCAGAAATTGGCACAGAAAAAGAAAAAGTTAAGATAGAAACAAAAAGAGTTAAGATAGAAATAGAAAAAGTTAATCAATCTCAATCAAAACAAAATCAAAAGACAGAAACAGAAGAGTTTAATCTTAACAGCACAAAAGACATAAAAATTTCTTCAAGAATTATTGACCAAGTCATCGGGCAGGAGGATGCTGTTGAAATTATAAAAAAAGCAGCACTCCAAAGAAGGCACGTATTATTAATAGGAGAGCCCGGAACAGGCAAATCAATGTTAGGCCTTGCATTAGCAGAGCTTCTCCCAAAAGAAAAATTAGTTGATGTAGTTTCTTATCCTAATCCGCATGATGAAAACAAACCATTGATAAGAACAGTTCCTGCGGGGAAAGGAAGAGAAGAGGTTCTGAAATCAAGGATTGACGGAGCAAGGATGTTCAAGAATCAAAATATTCTCATGTTCATTCTAGCCATTGTTGCAATGATTGCTCCATGGTGGATATTAAGGGTTTATGAGCAAAAATTAGGGGCAACAGCAGCAGCAGTTATGTTCACTGCGTTTTTTATTGGCGGCATGTTTTTTCTTGTTGCATTTGTAATGTTTATTAATTTTGGAAAAAGAATGCCCATTGGCAAAGAAGGCGGAGTGCCAAAAGTTATCGTCGACAATTTTAAGAAGGATCAGGCACCATTCTACGATGCAACTGGCGCGCATGCAGGCGCATTGCTCGGCGATGTACTTCATGACCCGTTCCAAACATTTTTTGGTGGTGACAAGATAACAGTTATAGACGAGAAAAAAGGATTAACAGGAATTACCATGGTTAAGTTAATTGACAACATTTTCAAGACACCTACTCATAAAATTTTAAAGAGAGAGAAAAATAATTATGAAGCTATCCATCTTCCTAAAGATGAATTGTTTATACTTGGTGAAAAAGAAGGTTTAGTTTCCAAGGTTGAGGTTTTATCAACCAACCGTTATGATTACCAAGGCGAGATGATAAAAATAACAACTTCAGAAAACAAAGAACTTATTGTCACACCAGAACATAAAATAGCGGTTTGGAGAAACAAAATAATTGAGTATATTGAAGCAAGAAATATTAAGAAAGGTGATGAAGTTGTTTCAAAAGCAGAAGATATTATAATTGATGAGCAGGATATAATTAATACTTATAATCAAAGACAGCAAGAGCAATGCAGACTTTATTATCAATACATAAGTATCAAAGAAAAAAATCCAAATTGGGGGTATAAACGAATTGCTAAAGTAATGGGCCAACCAATAGGAAAGACAAGATGGTGGCATGCCAAAAAACATATTCCTTTTCCAATTCAAACAGCTAATTGGTTAAAAGAAAGAGGTTTGTTGCCATTAACTATAACTCATCCTAAACTGCCTTTAATTGCAAAAGTAATAGGTGCAACTTTTGGTGATGGCGGTGTTTTTGAAAATCTTAATGGAATCTTTTTGTCAAGTTCAGAAAAAGAGGCTGTACAAGAATTTGGAAGTGATTTAGAAGAGATATTCAATTTAAGTAAGGATGAAAACTCAAGAATTATTGAAGGAGGAGAATATGGCCATTCATGGTGCTATCAAAATACAAATAGGAATGTGATCAGGTTTTTCTTGGCATTAGGTGCCCCAAAGGGCAATAAAACAAAGATTGAATTAAAAAGTCCTGGTTGGATTAAATTAAACAATAAATTAGAAGACGAATTTTATGGTTCATTTTTAGGAGGAGAGCTTGGTACACCAATCATTCATAAGCAGGGTAATTACCTTACCACATTAGAAGTTGGTATTACTGGTTTGCCTCGTCTGAAAGAGAATAGAATCTTCTTTTTAAATGAATTGGGTGATTACTTACATAAAAATCGTGTAAACACAACATCAATATATGAAGGAACTTCAAAAACAGAAGGCTCTCTTGTTTTCAGATTATTGATTGAAAAAAAGATGGATAATGTACTTTTATTTTTAATCAACATCAACCTCAATTATTGTAAATATAAAGTTGATAGATTATATAAAGCATTAGGAGAATGGGCAATGCTGAAGAAAAACAAGTATAATGAACTGATTAACAGAGGTTATGGTGCAGAGCATGCAATGAAAGTATTGAATTTAACTCCAAATTCACTTTACTTACTTTTAAACCATTTTGAGCTTAAGGAAGTCACAGCATGAAACTGATAAAAAGCTTTCCTTTAACAAAAGCAGAAAAAAGAAAATATAGCCAACCAACCTAATAATTAGGTGTTAATTCGTTGGTTGGCTATTCAGCAGACCACAACAATAAGGATAGGATTATTGTGGTCTGCTATATGTTATGTCAACAAATGAAGATTATGAAATCCTTAAAAAAGTTAAAGTGCTTGAAAAATTAAAACTGACAAAAGAAGATAAAACCTTAATGCAACTTATAAAAACACAGTTAGAATTTGAATGGAGAAAATACCTTATCAAAACATTGGATACGATTTTAAAAAAATATCAAAAAAAATGAAACTCACAAAACAAACAATAACAAATGTTGAAAGAATTCATCACGACGGCAAATTGTACAATGTTACAACCAGCTCAGGCAATGTTATAATTAATGGGATACTCTGCGCCAATTCAGGCGGTTTAGGCACGCCATCAAACGAAAGAGTAGTAGCTGGAATGATTCATAAAGCGCATTTAGGTGTTTTGTTTGTTGACGAAATTGCAACACTCCAACCGCATACTCAGCAGGAATTGCTGACTGCATTGCAGGAAGGAATGTACTCTATTACAGGCCAAAGCGAAAGAAGTGCCGGCGCAATGGTCAGAACAGAGCCTGTGCCATGCAAATTTATTCTTATTGCTGCAGGCAATTATGAAACCCTTAAACATATGCATCCTGCTTTAAGATCAAGAATCAGAGGTTATGGGTATGAGATTTATATGAAAGATACAATTGAAGATAATCTTAAGAACAGATTAAGCATTGCCAAATTCATTGCTCAGGAAGTAAATAAAGATGGTAAGATACCTCATTTCTCAAAAGAAGCTGTTCTTCAGATTATTGAAGATGCAAGAAGAAGAGCAAACAGAAAAGGCCATCTCACTTTAAGATTAAGAGAACTTGGCGGATTGATAAGGGCAGCCGGAGATATTGCATTAGAGAAAAAAGCAGAATTCGTCACAAAACAGCATATTTTCGAAGCAAAAAAAATTGCAAGGACTCTTGAGCAGCAATTGGCAGACAAATATATTGAAAGAAAGAAAGAGTATGAAGTAATAAAGGTTACAGGCTCAAATATAGGAAGAGTCAATGGTTTGGCAGTAATTGGCGGGGAAGATGCATTTTCAGGAATTATTCTGCCTATCGAATCAGAGGTTACTCCAGGCGGTAAAGAAAGAGAAATTGTAGCAACAGGCAAACTAGGAGAGATTGCTAAAGAAGCAATAAAAAATGTTACAGCAATAATAAAGAAACATTTCGGCGAGGATATTAAAGAAACCTGTGATATTTATGTTCAATTTCTGCAAACGTATGAAGGTGTAGAGGGAGACAGCGCAAGCATTGCAGTTGCTACATCTGTTATTTCTGCCCTCAAAAAAATACCAGTAAAACAGAATTATGCAATGACTGGAAGCTTGAGTGTTAGAGGAGAAGTTCTTCCAATTGGCGGTTTAAGTGCAAAGGTTGAGGCAGCAATAGATGCTGGCATTGGATATGTTATTGTGCCAAAAGCTAATTTACAGGATATTATACTTTCTAAAGATAAATTAAATAAAATCAAAATAATTCCTGTAACAACATTGACAGAAGTTCTTAAGGAAGCATTGGACTGGAAAGGAAAAGAAGATATTCTGAAGAAATTGCTGAGGAAGTAATCCTATTGATATTGTTTTAAGTAATTTAGCTTTTGCGGTTTTTAAAATTTCAATATGATTTAATGTCTTTTTGTATTGTCTAACACAAATATTCATTAATAAACCGCAAAAGTTCAGTAAGTAATGTTTTTTTGTTATAATTAAATAATTTTTTATTATCTCATAGAAATTTAAATAATCGAAATATTTATATATCTCCTTCTTAATAATAGCTATTCTATGTTCTAATTTTAAAAAAGAAGAAAAATATTAGGTATTTAAATTAAAAATGAGGTGTGTAAGATGAATAAAAAGGGAGTGCAGGTTTTATTAGTTATATCTATGTTTGTTGTTTTTTCTGTTCTTCTGTCTGTGTTTGTCTCAGCAGAAACATTGACGTATAGAGGAAATACAGTTACATGGGATAATTTTAAATTTCCGACAGAATCATATGCAGCAAATGGCCCAGGATTCAAAACAACATGGAGTTTTTGCGCAAGCAACCCAAACAATGCTCACTGTAAAATTAATGGTTCTTATGACCTTGGCGCAGTATTTGTAACCCAAGACGCTAATTTTATTGCTTGGAAGATTGTTGCTCCTAATCTTACAGGTGCACGTTTTTGTAATAGTAGTGATACAGTAGCCAACCTAAATCTTTATAATGCAACGATTAGTATTGAATTTGACGCTGATTCTAGCATGACAACTGGCTGCAATAGTTATAGTGGTGGTGGATGTGCAGGATACCCTGGCTCAGAGTATAGATTAAAATTAAATTCAAGCGGTGGTGGAAATGTTTCTCAAATAAACAACGCAAAGACTGCCTTTGTCCAAAATGACACTATTGTATTAATGGTAAACAGAAGTATTACAGGAGCCAATTGCTCACTTAACCCAACAACAATTCTTATGGCAGTAAACAAAACATATATTAAAAATCTTACGGGCTTAAAATTTCAGATAGAAGTAAAAGATGAATCCGGTGGTTTTCCTAGGGAAGTGTTAGGTGGTTTTTCAGGCGGTGCATTTGATGATAAAGTATTTGCAAATAAAACAACATTTGACCCAAAATTCTTTACACAGGGTTGTATGGATTTTACTAACTCAAGCGCATGTATTAATAATACCGTCGGAACTAAATGTAAATGGGATTCTGACTTTAACAAATGCTGGCCTGATATGTTTGGTGAAACTAGCGGTTCAAGCGCTTATTCTTGCAGTGATATGTGCGGCGCATGCAGTAATCAAACAGACTGCACTGCTCAATCAGAATGCCAATGGAATGCTAATATTTTTAATCCTAAAAAAGGCACTAAAGGCGGATGTATAGAAAATGAAAATAAAGTTGATCTTTTCAGTAGTAATGGTGACAAAAACTGCGACGAGGACTGCGATGCTTGTATGACAAATTACACCTGCACAAATAGTAAAGTTACTGACTCATTAGGTTTAGGTGGAGCTGGATGTAAGTGGGTTAGGGACAATATTATAGGTGATACATGGTGTGATAATTCTGCGTTTGATGAAACTGAATTCATCTGCTCAGCTTCTAACATGGACAGATGTTTTACCCAAGCAGATTGTAATGGTGTTGGTGGTACATGGGATACTACTGATTTTTATTGTAAATCATTAGGAGAAATTTGTTATAATGGAAAAGACGATAATGCTAATAATTTAATTGATTGTAAAGACCCCGCTTGCTATGCTATTGCAGATAATTGCGGTGGTGGTGAAGATACTTTAACTTCCGGAAGAGGTGACAAGGAAATGGATCCTATGGATGTTATGAAAGAAGAGTTTATGGGTGATCTTGTTTCACCACCTACAGAGATAGGAACAGAATCTTCTGAAACATCACAATTTACAAATAATAACTCAGTAATAGATATTGTAGATTTTGCCATTGGTGATATGCCTGAAGCATTTGGTTTTGGCATTGGCATAAGAAATTTTTCGCCGTCTTCGTATTGTAATACTACAAATGGCGGGAAACAACAAGGAGTTTATTATTATTTAATTGATATTGATAATAACCAATCTACTGGCTGCACAGCAAATATTAGTGGAACAAATTATAATGGGTTTGATTATAAATTTGTTTATAAAATAAACAGTACAAACAGCAGCGGCACTAATTATTTGGAAACAATAAAAACATATAGATGTTTAAATAGCTCTACAACAAATTTTGGCCTTTTCCCTTATGTTGTATTTTCACCGCCTGCAAAACAGGGCGAACAGGAAGGATACCTGCAATGCAACTTGGCCAGCGCAGCAATTCTTGCAATTGAAAAAAGCGAATTAGCTAATCCTAAAACAACAATGAGAATATCAGTTGCAACAGGAGAAGCATATTCTACTGGCCAGCATGTTGATTTAACGCTTGCAAATGATACTTTATTAAATATGTATTATAAGCCAGGCACAATAGATTTTAAGCCAAAAGATTGCTTCAGTAATCCAACTTCTTGTGGAAGCAAATTTAGTATAATTGGTGGTGGTAAATTTATGCCATTCCAAGATTGTATGAATAATGCAGATACAGATGGCAATGGTTATGCTGGTTGCGCTGATCCGTTTTGTACCAATTTCCCAAAATGTATAAGCAGTAGCACAAGGTACAATCTTTCTAATGACCACACTGCTCCGACAGTAATATCCAATGCAGCAGAAACATTCCGTGATTTTGCATTCATACATTGGATAACTGACGAGCCATCAAATGGAACAGTTAAATTTTACAACACAGATAATAACTGCAGAACATTGAATGTATCTACGGCTGATGAATCACCTTTTGCATACGATAAATATAGAACATTCCATGGTATGCCTTTTAACTCTGGTATATGGGGTTTTAGCTTAGTTGCAAGTACAAATTATTATTATAAGCTGGAAAGTTGTGATGAAGCAACAAACTGCGCAGTCAGTAGTTGTTTGAATTTCTCAACAAGTGCAGCAGGGATTTCAAACAAAGTTCAAATGAAATTTACATTGGATAACACAACCACAAACCCATTGTTAAATCTTACTGGTGTAAAGATAGATAATGGTACACATAATATTACTTTTAGTAGTGATACATTAGCTAATTTATCGTCTTACACGCCAAATGCTACTATAAGATTTGAGAGCCCTGCTAATTGGAGCATTGCACTTGAAGGGGTTGATTTAGCGAAAGCATTGAGCGCAAATTTATCAGGCGGATTTAATATAACTAATACATCTGATAAAACATATGTTGGACTTTCAAGTTCAAAATGGCAGGAGTTAGCGCAGAGTCTTGGCGCAGATACAATCTCTATTACAATTCCAGTTGGCTCTGATTCCTTACTCAAGTGCGATGAAGATAATTTATCTAACTGCAGAAACGTCACAAACCTAGCTAATTTAACAGATGGTGGATCAAGTTCAGCAAACTCAACTTGGAGGGTTCCAGCATCATTAGGATTTTCAACATATTACGGCTCAAAATCTTCTTCAAGCAGCGGTAGTTCAAGCAATTCTGGTGGCGGTGGTGGCAGTAAAAAAACTACTACTACAACACCAACGACTACAACAACACCTGTAGCTGAAGAAGAAAGTGTTGCTGAGCCAGTGGCTGAAGAAACAAGTGAAGAAGCATCGACAGAAGAAACAACAACTGCATCTGAAGAACCTGTTGTGGTTGTAGATGAAGGAACAACAGAATCAGAACAGCAAGCTGCTACAGAGACACCTTCTGTGACAGAAGAAACTGCAAAACAAGAGGTTGGATTAGCGGGTAAAGCATTTAGTGCATTGATGACACAGAAAGGAAAGAGTGCTGCAGGATTATTCGTTGTAGTGATCCTTATATCTGTACTGGTATATTTTGCAGGAAAGAAGAAGAGGGAATGATTAATTTTTTTATTTTACTTTTTCATTTTTTGTACTTGTTTAGTTCTAGGCGCAGCCACGTTCACTATGATTAATAAGTAAGTAGATAGTTAGTAGATTATTAATAGAATAGATTGTTTTCATCTCCACGTCACTTCAATATCATCTGTCCTTAAGTATGGCTTAATGCCTGCGTCTTCTATCTTTAGTTTGTCACCTGCTTTGTACTGCAATAATCCAAGCCATGCAATCATTGCTGCATTGTCTATAAGAAATTCGTTCGCTGGAACAAACATCTTTGCTCCTCGTGCTTTACACATTTTATCGCACATTTCCTGCAGCCGTTTATTGCATGCGACTCCACCACCCAATAATAATTCTTTTTTATCGCAATGTGCCAATGCCCTTTCTGCAACCTCAACCATCATTGCAAAAACAGTTTCTTGCGCAGAATAACACAAAGTTTCATGAGTGAAAGGAGTATGGTGGGCTTTTTCTCTTGCCTCATTCATCTTCTTAATCTTGTGCTTTAAATTAGTAAGTATCCCGCCAAAATTAACATCCATGCCTTTAACACAGTAGGGTAATTCAATATAATGTGGTGTTTTATTTTCTTTTGGGTTGTTCTCAACCTCTGCTTTTGCGAGTTTCTCGACCATAGGCCCGCCAGGAAAACCTAAGCCTAACTCTCTTGCAAAAGTATCAATAAAATTGCCTATGCCTATGTCTAATGTTTCTCCGAATATTCTATATTTTTTGCCTTCATAAGCAATGACCTGTGTATTGGCCCCTGAAAGATATAATAGAACTGGATCTTTTGCTTCTGTAACAAGTCTTCCAATCTCTAAATGAGCAATGCAATGGTTTACACCGACGAGCGGTTTGTTGTATTTTAATGAAATGATTCGTGCAAACATTGCCCCAATTCTTAAACAGTGACCAATGCCGGGAGATTGTGAATATGCAATGACGTCGACATCCTCTAATTTTAAGTTAGCCTTGGCTAAGGCATTTCTTAACACTGCATCACAAACATCAACATGATGATCTGCTGCTTTTGCAGGGATAATACCGCCTGTTTTAGTCGTGACACTATCCTTAACATTTGCAATTATCTTTTTTTCTTTTGGCAGCTTGTCATCTACAATGCCAATGCCAAAAGTGTGCGCTGTGCTTTCAATTCCTAAGCATATCATTGTCTAAGTGTAATTTAATACTATTTATATAAGTTACGTGAGTAATTATAATAGTTTACATATCATTGTGAATATCATTGTGAAAATAAGGGTTTTGTTAGTTCCTGGGCGGAGCCACACGTTTCACTATAATTTATTAGTAAGTCGTTTGTCGTAGGTCGTAAGTCGTTTAACGAACGACAAACTACTAACGACAGACGACAAACAGTTATTCTTTTTCATGAGACGTGTGGCTTCGCCTTAGTTCGTGTTGAGAGCGAGAAAAAGTGATTAAGAAATAGGACTTCAGTTAAATAAATACAACTTAAGTTATATGGAGAAGGTTATACAATCTTTGCATATCATTGTGAAAAAATATATAAACAACATAAATGATAAATTAATCTATGTCATTCCTTGATACAATTATTCATTATACAGCATATCCTAAGGAAATAACAGGTATAGATGTTATTCTCCCTTTTTTCTTATTTTTCATTGTTTTATTTATTGGGCTTTCGAGGACAAACATTATGAGAAGAAACCAAGCAGCAGTTGTTTCTGTTATTTTATCATTAATAACTGTTGCACCGCATGTAACTGAAACTTATTCAACATGTTATGACCCTGTTGTTCTCGTAAATAATGCAATGCCGCAGTTCGGCTTAATGATAATCGCTTTGTTCACGCTGATATTAATACTATTCTTTGTAGGCATTAGAGGAGGATTTTCAAATTTTGTTTACGGATTGATCAGCATTGGCGCATTTGGGTTTATAATTTATTCTTTTTTCTCTGCAAAAAGCGGATATTACAGGGATTTATGCCCTGCACCGCCCCAATTCTTTCCATTGTTAGGAGAACTTGTTGAGAAAGGATGGCTGGCAATATTAATTATAATTATTATCGCATGGCTATTGATTAGATATATGAGAGGCGCTGGTGGAGGAGTAGGCGGTGGTGCAGGTGGGGGTGGTGGACATCCGTGATCACTTAATATTTTCCGAGAACTAGTTTTTGTTTTTTCGTTCTTTATTTCGATTATTTATTTTCATTTCCACATCTTCAATGCTTCCTCTTCCATGAAATGCATCTTCGCTGGAACAATTAAGCAATGCGGCGGGTTTCCAAAGTTTTCTTTTAGAAGCTTTTCTGCTTTGCCTGCCTTGATGAGATTATCACTGCCAATTCTTGCGCAGCCTATACAGAATGTATTTTTAGTAAATATTGGTTTTCTTTCAGTTCCATTTGCTGTTTCAGTTTCTTTTGGGTTTTCAGTTCCTTTTACTTTTCTTTTCTCACCTATTTCCAACAATATTTTAATTGCATCATTAACAGACATGAATTTATTCTCCAATGGCTTTAAATCAAGAAGGCATAATGTGTGCAAACCATTCTTTTTGTTCAGGTTTATGACGTCATAGGCTGTTTCTGGCTGAAAGCTTTTTTCAGGAAATGGAATAGAAGTTGTTTTTCCATATTTATACAGCTCTAGACCAACAATGCCAACTGCATTGATGATTGATGCATTGTGGACTACTTCTGTTTTTATTCCCTGTTTTCTGCATCTTAATAATAAATCAACATGTGTTGTTGCGCCCATTGGATCGCCAATAACCAATAAAGCAACATTCCTTTGCTTACCATCTGCACCCTTTGTTTTTGCATTCTTTAAAATTGGATTTTTGCTTTTCTCGTCATCCTCTGCTGCATTCTCATCGCTTTCAACATCTTCTCTGGTTGCAGGAATAATCTTTTTGCCATAAAGCTTTTCTAGCTCTTTTAGAGAACATTGAAGTTTAGAAGTATAGTTTTCCAAGTATATTAAATCGCATTTTTTTATAATTTCAAAGCCTTTTATGGTGATATCTTTCTCATCTCCAAGACCTAAGCCGATTAAGTAAAGCATATTGTTAGGTTAGATATAATAATTTATAAAGTTTTGTTTAAGATTGTTAAAAATCAGACAGATTCATAGAGTTGGAACATCACAAATAGATTAACAAATTATTTAAATACCGTAATATTACGGTATTTTTTGTTGATGTAATATGTGGATTGTAAAACTTAAGATAAAGCACAACTGCACAATTGGCAATAGATGCAAAAAATTCGAATGTATTAGTTTTTCTCTTTCTCTAAACAGTTGGTATGAAAAGAACAGCTATTACATTTCACAAAGGCATACTATTGAAGGCAATAAAGAAAATGTTGACAGGTTTCTAAAGGATTTAAAGAAGGATAAAAGGATTATTAATTTGGAGATGTCAAAAAATACTGTTTTTTTTATTGAAAAAAGAAAAAAAGGCGGGATTCCTAGCTCTTATTATAATCCAAGGATGTTTTTTGTCAAGCCAATCTTTGTAGACAGAAAAGGGGTTGAATATTGGGAGATGGCTGCTTGGAAAAAAGAGGTTTTGATGAAGTTTGTCAGTGGTTTAAAAAGTGAGAAAGATATAAAGTTAACATTGGAAAAATTCCAAAATGTTAAATTGGATACAATTTATTTCCCAAAAATAATGCCTAAATTAAGTGAAAAACAAAAGGAAGCATATCAGCTTGCCGTAGAGGAAGGTTATTACACATTTCCAAGAAAATCAGACCTTGGTGATTTGGCTAAGCTGATGAAAGTTTCTGTCTCAACATTTCAGGAGCATTTGAGAAAGGCTGAGGAGAAAATAATGCCCAGCTATGTTTAAGATTAATTTTCTAATATACTAAAAGCACAAAATAATCGAAAACATTATTATAAGTATGATATTTCTGCCGTAAAAAATCTTTGTCAATCTTTTCTTTTGTTTCTGTGGGCATTTGTTGGACTACTTTCTTGAGAATAGAGATGATAACTTTCTTAGGGATTAGCTCTTCATATTCATCTTAGTAATCATTGTAAGCTTCCTCTTCATTTTGTGGAGCATTTTCTCGATAGCCTTTTACGATTTGGTATAACGCTTCGAGTTCAGATGGGGTGAATACTTTGTGTGACATTTTATTACTGATACTCCTTCCTTTGTTGAACTAATTTTTGATAATCCTCTGGACGTTTCGTCTGAAACTCTTTCAATGTCCATGGGATTATCCCCTTATGTTCCATAACAGCTCGCCCAAACGGTGTCCAATCATAAGAATATTCTGGAGAGGAATTTTCATCGTTAATAGCCCAATTAAATTTTAACATTCCTAAGTCAATTAATTTAGAAACAGAAATTTTCGCATCTGTATTTATCTGGTTAAATCCGAAATGACTATTTCCTACAGGAAACCGTCCCCTCTCTTGTATTAATTGGATGCTAAAAGGATCTAAAGATTGTGCAATAGTACTTACACGCTTGCTTTTATACCATTTCTGAGCTTCAAGAGCATTTTTTAAAATTTCTGCAAGCCATTCTTTTGTAAATTCAATTTGATTATATTCCTTACGTAAAATCTGCCGAATATTAAATGGGAGTTCCGATTTAGATTTCTCTCTAATTATAATAATGTCCTGTTGCTCACGAATACTAAGAGCCACACCAAACTCCCAAATAACGTTAGAGTTTGCATGTTTTTTACAACCACAGGGAACTTCAGGATCATCTGAAAGATCAAACAGAAGCATTTTTGAATTTGCAATTTTATGTATTATCTTCATATAAATTTGATCTGCTTGGACTGTTTTATCTACTCTTTCCGCCGCTTTTCCATTGAATCCTACTATTTTGGCAGCCTCTTCTATTATTTTATACTTTTCATCAAAAGATTTATCAAACGGCATAAAGACATAGAGAATATTTTCTTGCTCGGTTTCCCAAAAATTTTCAATAAATACTTTGTGTGACATTTTATTTCAAACTCTCTTTTATAATCTTTATTTCTTATTTAAGTAATCCATAAATCTTGTAAACTTCTTGGTCAATTTGTTGGTCTGTTTTCTTAATTTCTGTTTCAATCTTGACTTTTTCATCTTTTGCTTTCTCTTTGTTACTCACTTTTTCCGCCCCTTATTCTTCAACTCCTCTTCCATCAACTTTTCAAATTGACGAGAAACTATCCAACCATCTTTCTTGCATAACTCTCTGTATTCATCATGCAACTTAGAATTAACTTTCAAGGTGATATTTTTGCTTTCATCCATTCTCGCTCCCCCTGGCTAATAAAATAACAAATAAACATATATCTTTATAAATCTTATTAAGGCTTGTCCAGAGGATAGCATTAATTAATGATAAAAACTACAAATAATAAAAAAATATGCCTTCAGGGCTTGTTTATGTTGGGGGTGTACAAAAACCTGAAGGCGAGAAACCTACACCACACAAAGACCAAAGGGGTGAATAAATGTATCTTGCCTCTTTTTCCCTCGCTGTTATAAGCATGATGTTTGATTATGGGAACATAATGATGTTTTATTTGTT
>JACQSP010000058.1 GCA_016205905.1 Candidatus Woesearchaeota archaeon | reverse complement strand
TTCGTGGGCTGCGTGAGATGTTTTTTAGAGAGAGGAGTGAGAGAGAGAGAGAGAGAGAGAGAGAGAGTTACAATCGTTTATGCTTCAACAATAATGAGTTTGTAACAACACTTACACTGCTTAGCGCCATTGCTCCGCCGGCAATTATCGGCGACAAAAGCCAGCCTGTAAAAGGATACAGCACTCCTGCTGCGATAGGTATTCCTAGCACATTGTAGAACAATGCCCAGAACATGTTCTGCTTAATCTTTGACATTGTTACCTTGCTCAATTTAATTGCTTTTGGAACATCCATTAAATCATTCCTCATCAGCACAATGTTTCCGGTTTCCATCGCAACATCTGTGCCAGAGCCCATAGCTATACCTATGTCTGCTTGTGCCAGCGCAGGGGCATCATTTATGCCGTCGCCAATCATTGCGACTTTATATTTTCCATTTTTCTGGAGCTTTTTTATATAATCAGCCTTATCTTCCGGCATTACTTCTGCAAAAATATTTGTTATGCCTGCCTGAGTTGCAATTGCAGCGGCTGTCCTTTTATTGTCTCCCGTCATCATATAAACTTCCAATTTCAAATCCCGCAGTTTTTTGACAGCTGCCTTTGAAGTTTCCTTTATAGTGTCAGCTACACCAATCAGCCCAAGCACATTTTTACCGTCAGAAAGAGCCATCACTGTCTTTCCTTCGCGCTCTAATTTTTCTATTGTAGATTCCAGTTTGTTAAGATTAATTTTAAGCTTGTTTGTTTTCATTAATTTAATATTTCCAAAGTAAAATAAAGTATTCTTGATTTTAGCTTTTACTCCCATACCAGGTATTGCTTTAAAATCCTTTGCATTATCAAGAGACATCTTTTTTTCCTTGGCTTTCTTGACAATAGCCTCTGCCAATGGGTGCTCTGAGGACTTTTCAATGCTTGCTGCTATTTGCAATAATTTAAGCTCTGAATCAAGGGCAACTGGAACCAAATCCGTCACTTCAGGAGCTCCTTTAGTAATTGTGCCTGTTTTGTCGAATACAACAAACTTAATTTTGTGCGCTGTCTCCAAAGCATCTCCTCCTTTGATGAGGATTCCGTTTTTTGCGCCCTTGCCTGTTCCAACCATTATTGCAGTTGGTGTTGCTAATCCTAATGCGCATGGGCACGCAATAACCAAAACAGCAACTGATGTAATGAGAGCAAAAGAAATGCTTTTGTCAAACATAAAAAACCACACTATGAATGTTAACAGCGAGATGATTATTACTATAGGTACAAAATAAGCGGATATTGTATCAGCAAATCGTTGTATTGGTGCTTTTTTGCCCTGCGCGTCTTCAATCATCTTGATGATCCTAGACAAAGTTGTATTCTCACCAACCTTTGTTGCCTTAAATCTAAAAGAGCCATGCTTGTTTATTGTAGCGCTGATAACATTATCGCCTTTCTTTTTGCTTACAGGCATACTTTCCCCTGTTACCATGCTTTCATCAACAAAGGTATCACCTTCAATAATCATGCCGTCAACGGGAATTTTTTCACCAGGCTTAACAATCACAATATCTCCAATAACAACATCATCAATAGCTATCTTCATCTCTTTGCCTTTTCGTATTACTGTCGCTGTTTTTGGAGAAAGTTCCATTAGCTTTTTTATTGCCTCGTTTGTTTTTCCTTTTGCAATTGCCTCAAGATATTTGCCTAAGACAACAAACGAAATTAATATTGCAGAGATTTCAAAGTACAGCCCCAATTCAGGGTTTACAAACAAGGTATAAATGCTGAAAAAATATGCAGCACTGGTGCCAATTGCTATCAAAGAGTCCATATTTGCTGTTTTATTTCTAAAAGCATGCCAAGTTCCCTTATAAAATCCCCATCCAACCACAAACTGGACAGGTGTGGACAGCAGCCATAATATATAACCTTGGTAAGGAACCATAATGTTCAGCCATTCAAGCACACTCCCAATTATAAAGACAGGAAGGGAGAAACTTATGCTTAACAAGAACAGATTTTTTAAATTAGTTATCTCTTTTCTCTGGAGCGCTAATTCTTTGTCAAAGTCTTCTTTTCCCTCAGCAATGCTTGCGCCATATCCTTTATTTTTTATTGTATCAATCAATTCTTTCTCGCTAACTTGCTTCTCATCAAATAAAACATTAGCCTTTGAAGTAGAGTAATTTACATTTGCTTCTTTGACGCCTTTGGTTTTAAGCAAAGCTTTGCTGATGATAGTAGCACAGCTGGCGCAGTGCATGCCTGTTACTTTTATAAGTTGTTTTTTCATTATATATCACCCATATCTCAACTCAATATTCATGTTATATACTAAATGGAATTAGTTTTCGAACAAACTAATTTCATTTGTATAGACAAAAGTGCAAAATATAGCAAACGCAGTAAATTTTCGTAATAGCTCGTTGCGTTTGCTATATTCGTGGACTTTATTTTAAATTTAACAAATGTATCATATTGGTTAAATTTAAAATCTTGCAGACCAAATACAACTGATAAAATTATTCATTTAGTCTGCAATAACTAAATAAATCCAGATAATGAAGGACATAAATACTTATCAAAATTGTTATGTCCTTCAAATATAATAAAGGAAAAACTTATTAAAAATTAATGTCCTTTATCATATATTAAAGTCCACCGCAATAATGTTCGGTTATTTTATAATTTTAGTATATTTACATACTGCTTTTTAAAAATTTTATTTTTTATTTTTGAAATGTTTAAAAGCATCCTTTAATATGCACCAGCAAAAATTATTTGAAAGATGGTATTTTTTTTCTTTGCCGTTCTTTTCATACATGAGTATGCCACAATTTGTTAAGTGCTTTAATTGGTGCGAAACCCCTGATAATGTTATCCTGTCTTTTCCAACACAGCAATGTATGTCATTTACTGCTTTTGGCTTTTCAGACACGGCCAACAGTATTTTAAGCCTTGTTTCATCAGACAGCATTGAGAAGAAATTAGCCACCTGCGCTTCATTTGAATTTTTGTTTGAGTCTGTTTTATTAAATGGTGTTGTATTATTTGTATGCATAAAACAGTTGAACAATTGTTCAAGTATTTAAATTTTTCTATTTTGAAAAAGATTGGCGATGTGTCAAAGTTAGTTGGATTTTAGATTTTTATAAGGGAGACACATTGTTTATAACTAACTTTGTCTACCCAACCAAAAGATTAAGAAAAAAGGAATTTGTTGAGCATCATAAAGTCAAAATTCATTTATAGTATGACTCACGAAAAAGATACAAATATTAAAGTCCACCGCAATAATGTTCTCGATTATTTTGCACTTTTAGTATATTAACCCCACGAATAAACACGCTCTTCTAGTTGAGGTATTCCACGAATTTTTATTGAAAAACTTTTAAGAGGCTCGCTGACATCAAAAACAAACTCTCCGTTTGAATGATGCCCTTGTAAAAGAGGAGCGGACGATGGCGCGATTGACTTTCCATTATATTCAAGTGTTGTAATTTTCTTTAAATCAAAGGGATTTAAATCAACAGAATGTGTATTTGCTGCAATAGTTACTTTAAGTTTACCGTCTGCAACATTAAACGGTGTTAATTCAATTGAAACATCACCATTGCCTGTTGTGCCGGTGTTTATTGTTTGAAATCCTGAACCTGTTGAAGCCGAAGAAGTGTCTTTGTCTAAATCTATTGTGGTTATGCCTTTGTTTGAGGTTAGTTTGTCCCCCTTAAAAATAGATGGAAAGCCAAATATTGAGAAAACCAACCCTAAAACAACTACAATTAACAATCCATACCATAAATAAGTTTCATATCTTTTTTCCATTTTAACATCACCATATCTTCTTGTTCAATCTATCCTTATTCAGTTTATTCTTATTCAGTTTATTCTTATTCAG
>JACQSP010000057.1 GCA_016205905.1 Candidatus Woesearchaeota archaeon | reverse complement strand
GTCTAAAAATGCCGACAATTAATGCTGCAACCTTCTGGTTGCAGATTGTCGGCATTTTTTTTACTTCATTTTTGTTGGTAAAATCATTTTGTCAAATTATTTTTTGTTGGCATTTTTTATTTTGTTAACATGAACTAATGTAAACTAATGTTTAAAGATTGGCAACTGAGAATAATCTCCAACTAAATGAGTATTCTCTCTATAAAATTGTCGGGAATTTTCAATATCATACTCAGTTCTTTTCACGTCAACACCTGAGGCTGGATTCGGTTTAATTTCACAGTTACTTATGTTAACACTTTGTGAAACACCATGAACAAATAATTCGCACTTTGCGCTTGCCCACTCTTGGATTAAATCAAAGCTGGTATGAACCCTGTACCCAAGTTTGTTGGCAGTCTTTACTGTTTCTTGAACACAGGCTATCTGGCTAAACCCCATAACTATTAAATCTGTTATTTCCCGCTGGCTAAGCTCTTGCTGTAAACTTGTTTCTTTAAATGCATCAACATATTTCTTCTTAATTTTAATCCAATTGTTATCTTTATATTGTGCTAAATCTTGGTCTGTTACTTTATCGCGACAAGGCGCTTTCCAGTCATGAAGTACAATACAATCCACAAACGTGATTTCTGCCACTGGTATTCCTTGTCTGTTTGCTTCTTGCAGCACTTTGCCCATACACTCTAATTCATATTCCAATTTAATCCATCTTTTAGGGTCGTGATTATCATACTCTGTTGCATCAATAAGAAGCACAGCATATTTTCTTTCTGGTAACTGTTCTGGTGGCTGTATAAATTGTTCTGAACTTTTAGGAACTGTTTGCTGAGGTTGTATTGATGGTTCTGGGCATTTAAGAATTGTTTCCAAAGGAGCACAAGCTGCTTCTAGACCTGCGGATGCAACCATAGCACCAAGTCCTGTTAAAAAGTTACGGCGATTCATTTTTATCACATTGAATTCTTAATTTGATACTTTGAATATTTGGTTTGATACTCTAAATGTTTAATTTAATATTTTGAATATTAATTTAATTTGTGGGATAATCAATTAATTAATTAATTTGGAATAACCACTACTGGTTTGAAAGTTCCTTGAAGCATTTGTTTGTAAATTTGTGAGCCTTGGGCTAATTCTTCTAACATGCATGCGACAAAGCCAATTTTATGTTGATGCGCAACGGTCATATATGAATAAGGATTTACATTCAATAAACCTTTTTTTTGAGGTTGTTTATTAATTTTACAGCATAATTTGTAAACCGTTTTAAGTGATATAACTGATGGTCTGACAACATCATATAAAAAAGCAGGATTCTCTTCTTGCTCTGAATAATGCTGTGCGATGTATCTTTGAACTCCAAATGCTAAGCCTTCCTCTGCCATTTCTTCTTTTAATTTATTCGCTGGTGTTTGATTAATACAATATGATACATAATGTGTGTACTCATGTGCTATTATAGGTATTCTATTTGCTTTATCTCCACCATAAACTCTCATTGTTTTTGTCTCAATATCAAAATGGGGCATCTTATTAATTATAGCACCCATTACAAACGCTAATAAAAGATAACTAGGTAATCTAATATCATAAAAACTATCTACTTCAAAGTTGTATTGGCTCATTACAGTATTCACTACAATTTTAAAACCAAAACCTACTATTCCTAAGATAGATATATATAATTGAGGATTGAAATCATTAACATTAGGAACACCAACATCATTAACACCAAGAAAAGCATCGACATCAGGTTTTACTTGTAATAACAATCCTTCTATCTCCTTGGCTCTTATTTTTGGCCCAAAATCCATTCTGTCTTCTTCTTTTAGCCTTTGGAGTTCTTTAAGTTTTTCGCCTTCTTGAGCCAGCAAATGCTCTAAAGGCTCAATCATCTCTCTACGTTGAAGCCCTTGCCTTATCCATTCATTTGAAAATACTTGTGGAGTTGTCATTTTATTCGAGGTTAGAAATTAATTTAAAATTTATACTCATCCCACCACAATCAATATTCCCAAGAGTATATACATTACAAACAAAAACCCATAAAATGCTTTTAGCTTGAATATTAAATCATTGTTCATTGTTTCTGGGATTTTTATTGATTCATTATCCTTTTTTAAATCTGAAAACATATTAATCAACTCCGTTAATTATTTAATATCTGTTTATGCCTCTTTTGTATTGTCAATTTTTCTTACTAAACCGATAACTTCACTTTACAATGTTTAATAATGATTAACTTGAATTATTAATTTACATCTAATCTTTACAACTTATTTCTTCTTAAACGCATCTTTCTCAACAACAATATCATACTTCTTGCATTCCTCGTCTTTGTCATAATCATCCCACACTAGCTCTTCAGGATTGAATTTCTCGTCTTCACAGGTTATTGCAACTTTATGGCAGCCGTCTTTTAGGCAGGTTTCAGTGATAGTAATGCATTTCAAATATCCGTTTTCTTTACAATACTCTTTAATCCTGTCTTCCTCGCTCCAATATTCGCCGTCATTCTTTTTTTTCTTTTCTTCATCCCATATTTTTTTCATTGTGTTGTATTTATCCAGCTCTTCTTTTGTCTTCTGTTTTTCCTGCCATGCCTTGAAAGAATCATACTGATAGTTCTCGATTTCATAGGTTTGCATACTTGCGCCTTTTTTATCTGTTTCAATCTCGTAAACAACCATGTTTTGCGAAGCTGAAACTAATGAAGGGTCTTTGATAACAGGAATGTTTGTTGTCACGCTGTTATTTTGGTTGGTATTATTGCTGCAGCTGATTATAAGAAATGACAAAACTGCAAGTATAATTATTAGCAATATTTTCTTAATATAATTCATTTAAAATAACCCCCTGTACAGATGTAATTTCTAATTTCTTTCTTATTTATAAAGTTTTCGTTTTATCATCACTTTAGAGTGGTTAAAAATAGAAAGATTTAAAAATCACCACTCTTTACAAAGTAAAATAGTTACTAAAACAAAGCTTTTTAAACAACCTGTTAAAGAGCAAGACGTTCGTAAAATTATAAAAATTATTGTATTTGTTTAGGTGATTATACTAAAAGTCCTTGTTTTTTGTTCGAACTTCAAGGACTTTTAGTATATATCATTGGTCAGTTGTCAGAAGCGAGTTTGTCGCCTGTTGTTAGTTGTTTGTCGTTCGTTAAACGACTTACGACCTACGACTAACGACAAACGAGTAAATACATTTCCTCTGACAACTGACCACTGAAACCTGACAACTTATGCAAAGGTACACACAAAATGATAATAGATGGTAAAGGTCATGAACCTGGAATGGTCGTAGTCAAAGGTGCTGAAGTAGTTAGAGCTGGCATTTTTGAGCGTCGAGACGAAGATATTGTGCGTGCTTTAAGAAGAGCAGTACACTCGCAAAAAACAGTAGATGCCAGTTTAGACTTAGTTTTACAGGCACTTCAGAAAAGAGGATATGAATTCCCAAGAGTGTATCGTAAAAAAGGAGAGGTATGTATTCTTATCCAATCTTTAGGCCTTCCAGAAGAGTATGGGCATGGAACCAGTTTCAGTATGAATCATCCTATTTTAGAACGAGTCATAAATGATGAAGCTGTTTATGCAAACAGCGATATGTTCTCTTCTACAACTGAACTTGAGTCAACAGATCCATTATATCATATCAGACAAATGCAGCCAACTCTTACTGGCTTAATAGGTATTCCTTACATTGGCCATCCTGTTCACAGGGAAAGAGAAGTAAAGGGTACGATTATTGCAAATTATGATCCAAAAAGATTACAAACTCTTATTAAAGGTGTTAATGCTAATGGCGAGGTTGAGGATCGTGAAGGAATGATACTTTCAGATATTGGAGAAATAATTGGAGAGAAAGTAGCTAACATTGTTGATCTTGAATTTTTAGCTAGACAAAATGAGCAATTAAGAAAAACAACAGAAGCATTAGAGCTATCAAACAGGCATTTAACAGACCAAGCATATACAGATGAGCTTACAGGATTGCTTAATAGAAGAAGATTTGGTATTGACTTAGATGAATATATGAAATCAATAACAAGAGGATTTAATTATAATCTGTTGGTGTATGATTGCGATGGATTTAAGGGTGTAAATGACAGTCCAAACGGCGGCCATCCACGTGGAGACCAATTTTTAAGAGATAAGGCAGAGCTTCTTTTAAAGCTTCAACGCCAAGATACAAGAGTTATAAAAACATATAGATTAGGCGGAGATGAGTTTGCAGTTGTTTATAATTCTGCTTCAGTGGATGATGTTCTGTTTTTTGCTGAAAATCTTAGAACAGAAATATCTAGAATACCTGTGCCAGAAGGCTGTAATCCTGTTACTGCAAGCATAGGTGTGATGACCCCGGAAATAATAAGAACTTTCACCAAAGCTGACGATTTATTGAATAGAGTTGATCAAACTCTTTATCGCGCAAAAGAAAGAAAAGATTGTGTTGTGTTTTATGAAAGATAAACCTATGACTAAATATTTAAATTCGGTTTTATTCCCTTCTTTAATGAATTGTACAAATAGACTCACTATGAATAAAGCCACAATAAGCACTCTTGTTTTTTGTCTCGCTCTTGGGAGCGCTGAAATTATCGGCGCTGGAGCAGCATGTTCAGGAGCCAATAGTTCTGGATATTTTTCATCATTAGGCGACAGGCCTGCTAAACCTGAATTTATTTCACATAAACCTTATGTATTGGAAATAAAAACAAATGGTTATGACATAAATCTTGAATCCTATTTAAGACAAGATAGAACAACAGTTGTTGAATTTGGAGCATGGTGGTGCGGCCCTTGCATAGCTTTTAAACATAGGGCAGTAAATCTGAATGCATGGCCATCAGATTTGGATTTAATTATGGTTGATTTAGACTATCGCCTTCCTGACGGTGAATCTATTCAATCTCCTGCAGGCAGATATGTTGACAAAAATGGCGGAAAGACCTTACCCTGTTTTTTGCTGTACAAAGGGAAACAATTTGGCAAGGCTTTGCCTTTTGAAGGACAAGGATTAGACTATATTCTAAACGAAGCAAGAAGATTATAAAGCGTTCTGTTTGTTTTACAATATTTATTTTTCATTAATAATAATAATAATAATCATCTTATTCTTGTTGTTGTTACAATTTATTTGTATCACTTACACTTTTCCACAAACTTTATAAACAACAGATGAAATTATGTTCATATGAAACAAAATTCATATATCCTAAATCAAAACAAAGGCCAGCAGCTAAACACAAAGTTATCTGTTTATAAAACCAGTTTATCTGCTGATAAGCAAAAATCCTACACAAAAGCAAACTCATACAAAGACTTTTTTATGAATTTTGCAAATAAAACAAAACTGGATATTATTGTTGCATTAAGAAAATGCCCCTTGTGTGTCAATGATATCGTTAATGAGCTTGGCGAAGAGCAGAGCAAGGTTTCACACAACCTGAAAAAGCTCACAAAATGCCATATACTTGTAGTCGAGAAAAAAGGAAAACAGAGAATTTATTCATTAAACCACAGCACTGTACTTCCTATCCTGAAAATAGTAGAGGAGCATATACATGAGAATTGCGTAAAATTCAAGAAATACTGCGGTGAGAGGTGCGACAAATGCGCATAAAAGAAATTTATCTTGACAACGGAGCAACAACAAAAGTTGATACAAAAGTAATGGAAGCAATGCTGCCTTACTTTACTGAAAAATACGGCAATGCCTCGTCTTCACATTCATTCGGCCAGGACGCGAAAGATGCCATTGAAAAAGCAAGAAGAGTTATTGCGAAATCAATAAGCGCAAATGACGACGAGATTTATTTTACATCAGGAGGAACTGAGTCAAATAACAATGCGCTGAAAGGGGTGGCATTTGCGTTTAAATCTGAGCCTAAATCCGAGAAGACCAATAGAAACCACATAATTACAACAAAGATTGAGCACAAATGCATATTAGAAACATGCAAATGGCTGGAAACTCAGGGTTTCACAGTAACTTATCTTGACGTCGACAAAGAGGGATTTGTTAACCCTGATGATATAAAAAAAGCAATAACGCCTAAAACAATATTGGTGTCTGTAATTCACGGAAATAATGAAATCGGCACTCTGCAAGGCCTTACAGCAATAGGAAAAGTATGCAGAGAAAAAGGCGTTTATTTCCACACAGATGCATGCCAAAGTTATACTAAAACAGAGATTGACGTCAACAAACAAAATTTAGATTTGGTTACATTAAACGCACACAAAATTCACGGGCCTAAAGGCATTGGTGCTTTGTATGTAAGAAAAGGAACAAAAATTATACCATGGCAGCATGGCGGCGGGCATGAAAGAGGGCTAAGAAGCGGCACAGAGAATGTTACTGGAATTGTTGGTTTTGCCGAAGCTGTTAAGCTGGCAGGTAAAAAGCATATTGAGCACATGGCTAAACTAAGAAATAAGCTTATAGACGGAGTGCTTAAAAATATTGAAGATGTAAGGATCAATGGCCCATCTGAAAATAATTATAAAAACCATTATGGCGAGGACAAAAGATTATGCAATAACGCCAACTTTTCATTCAAGGCAATTGAAGGCGAGGCATTAGGCGGATATTTAGACCAAAAATGGATTTGCTCGTCAACAGGCTCTGCATGCAATGCAAGAACACTAGAGCCAAGTTATGTGTTAAAGGCAATTGGATTAACTGATGAAGAAGCAAATGGCAGCTTAAGACTGACATTAAGCAGGTTCACAACAGAGGAAGAGATTGATTATGTACTAAAAGTCCTGCCTGGAATTGTTAAAAAATTAAGGTGGATATCGCCGATTGGCAAGGTTGTAAACTACATCTTAAAAAAACAGTGAGTAACAGTAAATTATTGATTCAATAAAACCGTAGTATCAGCAAAACATTGTTCATTGTTTATTGGAATAATAGTATTTGTTTAGCATCTTCAAAATTTCGTATGAAATTTTCGCAGAGGTGACATCCCCGTATGGGGCAAGTCCCCCTGTCACCTTCG